>JANTGQ010000017.1 GCA_024762845.1 Nitratifractor sp.
AAAAAGTTATGCCCGACCTCTCTGCAAAAGAGCTAAAAGAGAGAGTAGAAAAGTTTATCAGCCTCGTTAACCTCGATCATGCGAAAGATAAGTTTCCAGGTGAGATATCAGGTGGTATGAAGCAACGTGTAGGTATTGCAAGAGCACTTTCGGTAAAACCCGATGTACTTTTGATGGATGAACCTTTTGGCGCACTTGATTCATTAACAAGAGCAAACCTCCAAGACCATCTGATGAGAATACAGCAGAATGTAAAAAATACTGTAATTATCATTACCCACGATATAGATGAGGCTGTTTTATTAAGCGACAGAGTTATCATGATGACAAATGGACCAGAAGCAACAATCGGAGAAGTGCTCGAAGTTAATCTCGAAAGACCTAGAGACAGAGTAGCACTTCAGGAGGATCCTGAGTATATTCGCTGCAGAGAAGCAATATTAGAGTTCCTCTACAAAAAATTTGCAAAAGAGGATGATTAGTATTAGCTTATTGTAACTTCTCGGAGAGAGTACTCTCTCCAATCTCTCGTAAATCTATCAACTTTTTTTCTACTTTTACCTAGGAGAGTGTTGCGATGATGCTTGATTGGTTGTAAAATCCACTCTTTCATCCCAGATAATGCATTAGAATTGCTTGAAATCTACCAAATGCTTGTGTTTTGGGTATTCGCGGAAAACTGTGCAAGAGTGGATTCCAAGGCTCTAAGGTACACCCGTAGGTGCATCGATAGTTTCTCCGTAAGTGCTTACAGTGCAATGGTTTGTGCAGAGTTGAGTAATCTCTAATATATAATTCGGGATAAAGTTTAGTCTATATATATAAACTTTGTTTAGTCATTACATCATACTGTAACTTGACAAAAGAAACTCAATATTGTATAATTTTGGATATTTAAATCAGGAGGCATGCAGTCATGGCTAATAATGAAGAGAAAGTACAAGAGAATATAGAAGATCAAGAGACTCAAGAGAAGAGTGAGACAAGCCAAGAGGTAGATGAGCTTACAAAGTGTCAAGAGGAGTTAGCAGGGGAGAGAGATAAATTTTTAAGAGCACACGCTGACTTTGAGAATATGAAAAAACGTATTGAAAAAGAGAAGCACAATGCCCTAATCTATGCAAACGAAGCTTTTGCAAAAGATCTCCTAACAGTACTCGATACATTTGAAAATGGACTAAAATCGGTAGAGCAGGTAGATGCAAATGAAACTGCAATCGAAGAGATAAAAAAAGGGATGATTCTAACCTACGAACAGCTCCTTTCTATACTGAAGAAACACGGTATAGAAGAGGTAGAGTGCGAGGGAGAATTTAATCCAGAGTTCCATCAGGCGGTTACACAAATGGATAGCGAAGAACACAATAGCGGAGACATTGTACAAGTTCTACAAAAAGGGTATAAACTTAAAGAGAGACTGCTAAGAGCCTCAATGGTAGCGACCTGCAAATAAAATGCAACCTAAGTTGCATTACAATTTTAAAAGATTAAATATAATTATATAAACAAACGAATTAGGAGAACAAAATGAGTAGACCAATAGGAATCGATTTAGGAACAACAAACTCTGCAGTAGCAGTGTATGAGAGTGGAGAAGCAAAAATTATCCCAAATAAAGAGGGAAGAAACACTACACCATCAATTGTAGCTTTTACAGATAAAGGTGATGTACTTGTAGGTGAAACAGCAAAACGACAGATGGTAACCAACCCACAAAAAACTGTCTACTCTGTAAAGAGAATTATGGGGTTAATGTGTAGCGAAGAGAAAGCAAAAGAGGCTAAAGGAAGACTTCCATACGAGGTAGTAGATAAAAATGGTGCATGTGCTATCAGTATAGAGGGTAAAACATATACTCCACAAGAGATAAGTGCAAAAATTCTTATGAAGCTAAAAGAGGATGCTGAAGCATACTTAGGAACTGCTGTTACAGATGCTGTAATTACAGTACCAGCTTACTTTAACGATGCACAAAGAAAAGCGACGAAAGAGGCTGGAACAATTGCTGGTTTAAATGTATTAAGAATTATCAACGAACCTACATCAGCTGCACTTGCGTATGGTCTTGATAAAAAAGAGAGCGAAAACATTGCAGTGTACGACTTGGGTGGTGGTACATTCGACGTTACAATTCTAGAGACTGGTGATGGTGTTGTAGAGGTACTTTCAACTGGTGGTGACGCTTTCTTGGGTGGTGATGACTTTGATAATAGAGTTATCGACTATATAGCTGGTGAGTTTAAAAAAGATAACGCTATCGACTTAACTGTAGATATGATGGCGCTTCAAAGACTGAAAGAGGCAGCAGAAAATGCGAAAAAAGAGCTCTCTACAGCTAGCGAAACAGAGATAAACCTACCATTTATTACAGCAGATGCAACAGGTCCAAAACACTTGGTTATTAAATTAACAAGAGCGAAATTCGAAAGCCTTATTGAAGACTTGGTAGAGAAAACAATTGCTAAAATTGGTGAAGTACTTAAAGACTCAGGATTAAGCAAAAGTGAAATTAAAGAAGTTGTTATGGTTGGTGGTAGTACAAGAGTTCCACTCGTACAAGAGAAGGTAAAGGCATTCTTTGGAAAAGAGCTTAACAAATCTGTAAACCCAGATGAAGTTGTTGCAGTTGGTGCAGCAATACAGGGTGGTGTGTTAACTGGGGATGTAAAAGATGTTCTTTTACTTGATGTAACACCATTAAGTTTAGGTATTGAGACATTAGGTGGAGTAACTACAAAAGTTATCGAAAAAGGAACAACTATTCCGGCTAAAAAGTCTCAAGTGTTCTCTACAGCAGAAGATAACCAACCTGCAGTTAGTATCCACGTAGTACAAGGTGAGCGTGAATTTGCTAAAGATAATAAATCTTTAGGTATGTTTGAACTATCAGGCATCTCACCTGCACCAAGAGGAGTACCACAAATCGAAGTTACATTCGATATCGATGCAAACGGTATATTAACTGTAACAGCACAAGATAAAGCAACAGGTAAGTCTCAAGAGATTAAGATTACTGGTTCAAGCGGATTGAGCGAAGAAGAGATAGAAAAAATGGTACACGAAGCAGAGGCTCACAAAGCAGAAGATGAAGCAAGAAAAGCATTAGTAGAGGTGAAAAACCAAGCAGATGCACTTATTCACCAAACTAAAAAATCAATTACAGAGTTAGGTGAAAAAATAGAAGCTACATTAAAAGAAGCAGCAGAGAAAACAATAGTTGAACTAGAGGCTCTTATTAAAGATACAAACTCTACAAAAGAGCAAATAGAAGCAAAAGTAAATGAGTTAAACACTCATAACCAACAAATTGCACAGGCACAAGCTGCAAATGCTCAACAGCCGCAAGGTGAAGCAAAAAAAGATGACGACGACGTTATCGACGCAGAGGTAGAGTAACTCTACCCTGCTCTTCAGCCGAACAACACTCCATTTTATATCCATATAATCATATTTTTAAAATTTATTTCATATTTTCACAATTTGCAACATTTTTCTGTTATAATAAAATTATAAACATAAAAGGAGATAACATGAAAAAAAGTATTATATCAATGGGAGCGGTTGTATTAGCAACATTTTTCTTTAATGGTTGTGCAACAAGTAATACTGCAGGTGGTGCTGTAACTGGTGCAGCGGTAGGTGGGTTAGCTGGAGCTTTAGTAGATGACAAAAGAGGTGCTGTAATTGGAGCAGCCGGTGGCGCAGTTGCAGGTGCAATGATTGGAAAAGAGCAAGACGATAGAGAGAGAGAATATCGCCAAAGAACTTATTAGAAGAAAAAGGGGTAGTTTCTGCTCCTTTTTCTATTTATATTTACTAACTTCGTGACTAAATATTCTACAATTCATCTCTTCATTATCAAAATGACATAATTCTTTACTATTACACTTCTTTAGAGTACAATAAGGTATGGGCACCTCTAATAGTCCTAATATATAGTGCAATATTGCGTTTGCAAAAGCTAGAGATATGATGAGTATCTAGGGTTGTTAGATGTGCCCATATATTATTAAAGGAGTACAAAATGGATAGTAAAAATATAATCATTCAGCAGCCACAGGCATTTGACTTAGTTGATAGAAAAATTTTAGTTGCCGGCGTAGGAGTCGGTTTTGAGGGTACTATTTCTCTCTACGTAAGTGATGGTCATTTTGAAGTGGAAAGTTTTGCAATGGCAGGTGGTACCTCTCTACGGCAATTTCAGGCGGAAATTACAATTCCTGACAATGTAAACTTTGAGCTTGACCGTATTTTTTTAATAGCATCTGATGATACAGCAGGGTGCGAAGAGGCTCCTTGCACCAAAGTATTTGTTCCACTACTTTTTGCTCCACGTATTCTAGAAAACTATAGCGGTTACTGGAACCATACAGTACAAAATGGGGAGACACTCTCAAGTATTGCACAACACTACTATAATGATAGCAGTATGTGGAAAGCAATATACCGTGCGAACACCAATACCATCAATAACCCGGATATTATCTTTCCAGGACAAAACTTAAGAATATTACGAGTAGATTAATGCATAAAGGTACCTCAAAAGTGGTGCCTTTAGATTCAAAACAATATTCATTTAACCCCAATTATACATTAGGGATTACTCAACTCTGCACAAACCATTGCAATGTAAGCACTTACGGAGAAACTATCGATGCACCTACGGGTGTACCTTAGAGCCTTGGAATCCACTTTTGCACAGTTTTTCCACAAATACCCAAAGCACAAGCATTTGGCAGATTTCAAGCAATTCTAATGCATAATTTGGGTTTAATCCAAGACTACTTCGAAGATATTTTCACCCTCTTTGGCATCATATCTGTAGCGAAAAGTGTAGTTGAGTTTCTCTAAAATTGTAGCTACAATATATAAACCCAATCCAAACCCGGATGAGCGTTTCTCCTCTTGGGAGAATGGCTCAATATAGTAGCTTAAGTCCTCTTTTAGTGGTTGCCCTTTTGATTTGACGATTATCTTATTTCCAACTACACTTACTGTTGCTATATGGTCACTGCTATATTTAATACCATTATCAATCAGATTTTTCAATACTAGAGCGAGCAGAGACTTATCTGTATAGATTACTTCATCACTATACTCTAGCTTATAAAAACTCTTATCTTTAAGAAGCATCTTTTTTGTCTCCTCAAAAATTTCACTCAGTTTATAACTCTGCTTTTGGGGTGTAAATGTATGCATGGTAACAAGTTCCACGTGTGCTAAATCCTCAATTAACTCATTCATACGGTTAAATGAACGAATAAGAATTGCACGTAGTGTCTCATCTTCTATCGTCTCTGCTGCAATTCGGCTAGTTGTAATAGGAGTTTTAAGCTCATGCATAATATTACGCATAAAAAGATTTTTAGAAGAGATTAACTGTCTGATATAGCGAATTGCTTTGTCAAAGTTCATAGCAATTTTTCCTATCTCGTCACTCCCCTCATGAGTAATCTTCACATTCAAATCTCCATTGGCGAACTGCTCTATTTTTTTATTCAAACGCTTCAGAGGTAACAGTTTTCTCAGAACCATTAGGTAAAGAACTACAAGTAAAATTACCAGTATAACCGCAACAGAGATAATCAACTGTGTCGTATACCCAAGCGACTGCCCATCTTTTAACATTATCGCAAAATTAGCCTGCTCTAAGTAGATATAGAACCCATCATCGAGCTCAAAAACCCTTGCTCTTCCAAGAATAGAGTTGGCATCAAGTTTAGTTTTTCCTATATCTTCTACTCTCTTTTTTACGCTTTCCATAGGAACTTCGGAAAGCGAATACTTTTTTTCAAACTGCAACAGAGCCGGAGCATCTTTACTACTGTAGCGGTTCTCCAAGAGCGTACGTGTGATATATTTATAACGCAAAAACTCCTGCAGTTTTCGCTGATCTTTTGTAGAATCTATAATAATATAGAGTGTAACAGAGATAATAAAGAGTGCTAAAATAAAGATAGTGTGTATAAAAGTAGCTACAGAGATATTTCGCATAAACTACTCTTCGTCTATCAATATATATCCAACTCCTCGTACAGGCTTGATATAACTCTTCGAATCATCAATTTTTGCCAATTTATTACGAATTCTTGAGATAATAACATCTATATTTTTAATTGAACTATTATCATCTATATGCTCACTATCATAAAGCAGTTGTTCTCTGGAAATTGCTGAACCCTTA
Source organism: Nitratifractor sp. (assembly GCA_024762845.1). Classification (GTDB taxonomy): domain Bacteria; phylum Campylobacterota; class Campylobacteria; order Campylobacterales; family Sulfurovaceae; genus JAADEQ01. The sequence continues at coordinate 6,185 of JANTGQ010000017.1, forward strand.
TGCACGATTAGAAGGTGCAGAATATCAAACTCAGCAGCCGTAAGCTCTAGCGTTTTCTCTTTAAAACGGATTGTATGACCTTGCGCATCTACAGTAAAACTACCTGACTTCTCCTCTTGCACAGTAGGCTGAGTTCTTCGAAGAATTGTCTTAATTCGGGTTACCAACTCTCTAGGGTCATAAGGCTTTGGCATATAATCATCCGCTCCTCTCTCTAATCCAATTACCTTATCTGTTAAATCATTTCTTGCCGAAGAGATAATAATAGGAATATTTGACTTCTCTCTAATTTTTGGTATCACATCCAAACCATCAATACCTGGAAGTGTTAAATCGAGTATAACCAAATCAAAATCCTGCTGGGTAAGAAGAGACAATCCAAGATATGGATCATCAGCACACTCTGTTTTCATCCCATACTTTTTTAAATACATACTTAAAACCATCAAAAGTTCAGAGTCATCTTCTATAATTAGTACCTTGATTTCATCACTAGACATCACACTATCCTAAGCAAATATAATTTTTAGATATAATAACATAAAAGACGTTAAGGGTGATAGATGTATAAATACAAAGCAGTACTTTACCAGGAGAGTATGCTCGGCTCCCTGCTTCTAGGTCAATCAAAAATAGACCCTGTTAGATTTACAGAGTTTTTAAACCGTAATGCTTCGTCTGGTTGGGAGGTTGTAACTATGGAAAAAGATATCCGCCGTATGCTGCTTCTATGGAAAAGAGAAGCCTATATTGTCATTATGAAAAAGGAGATTACATGAAAGCAATGAGAGTAGCAGGCTTACTAACAGCTGCAATTTTGGCAATATTTGCCATACTTCTCATAGGACAACTATGGGGCGAGTGGATGGATTGGGCCAATTTTATTAAGTTAACAATTTCTCTGGGAGTTGCTGTGGTAGCCATTGGAATCATAGCCCTCATCTGGCGAGAAATCGTAGAAGAGAAAGAACTAAAAAAAGATAACTTTATCGATTAAGTCATTATAGTAGCTACTATAACTATTATATATTTCTATTCATATAAGGTTTCAGTACCTCTGGAATATCTATTGTTCCATCTTCATTTTGGTAGTTCTCCATAATTGCTATAAGTGTTCTTCCAACTGCAAGTGCTGAACCATTGAGGGTATGTACCAAAGAGTTCTTTTTACCATCTTTAAAACGTATCTTTGCGCGTCTTGCCTGGAAGTCTCTCATATTACTTACAGAGCTGATTTCTCTATACTTATTCTGCCCTGGTAGCCACACCTCTAAATCTATTGTTCTTGCTGCACTAAAGCCTAAATCTCCACCGCAAAGATCAACCAAACGGTGTGGTAACCCTAAAGCGCTCAATATATCTGAAGCATTCTGCACCATCATCTCAAATATTTTGTCACTTCTATCTGGGTGTGCTATTGCTACCATCTCTACTTTGTCAAACTGATGCTGTCTTATAATACCACGCGTATCACGTCCTGCACTCCCTGCCTCTTTTCGAAAACATGGTGTATAGGCAGTTAAAAGTTGTGGTAGTTCACTCTCTTGAAGTATCTCGTTATTGTATATATTCGTTAGTGGAACTTCAGCTGTTGGTATTAAATAGAGATCTTCTCCCTCTATTTTAAAAAGATCATCTCCAAATTTTGGTAACTGTCCTGTTCCTAAAAGCATACTAGAGTTATTCAATACAGGTGGGCACACCTCTGCAAAACCACTCTTTGCATTAAAGTCTAAAAAGAAATTTATTAATGCACGCTCTAGTTTAGCAGCATCACTTTTTAAGAGTGCAAAGCGGCTTTTTGCCAGTTTAACACCTCGTTCAAAATCGATCCATCCATTTAGCTCAGCCAACTCCCAGTGCTCTTTGGGCGTAAAGCTAAACTCTTTTGGTTCCAAAACTTTTTTAAGTTCGAGATTATCATCTTCACTTAGCCCCTCTGGCACACTATCGTCTGGAAAATTAGGGATAGCAAAAGCTAACTCCTGCAAGCCACTCTCTATCTCTTGCACACTACTCTCTAGTGTAGATATTTCACTTTTAAGTGCATCTAACTGCTCTTTGAGCTCACTAATATCTTTTCCCTGTGCTTTGTAAGCACCAAACTCTTTTGAGAGACTCTTTTGCTGGGCTCTCTTCTCTTCAAAAGCTCGCTTAGCATCTTTTAGTGCAGCAAAACGCTCTTTGAGCTCGTTTAAAAGTGCTTCGTTCACACCTTTTTTGGCCAACTTACTCTTCGCACTCTCAAAATCTCTCTCTATAAGCTTTAAGTCTAACATTAACAGCCTTCTGTATTATTTGTAAAATTATAGTAGAAAATTAATTAGAATTGTTTAAAACCTGAATTCAATGGGCAACTCCTATATAAATTGCCCAACTATTACTTTGAATCCGGGTAGAAGAAAAATTAATATTTAAAGTGAACCCCAACAGCTAAACCAGTAGTGTGGTCAATTCTATCAGAAGCAGAAAGATTATATCGGTACCCAACATCCAGATCTACTTGATTTGTTAAGTTCATTGTAGCACCCAACTGCCCACCATATGTCAATGTTCTAACAGTATCTACCTTTGTATCTTCTGATATTGCTCCAGCATTTACACCTGCATATGGGCGGATTGCATATGCATCAATCATCAAATTATCCATACCTAGGAAGTAGTAATCTAACTGTAAAAGTCCTCGAATATAGTTGTTGTAGTCTTCTGAGCTACTGTAACGCTCTAATACTGCCATTGTTCTCCATTCTGTATTTTGCGCACCAAATCTTAAACCAAAAGAGAGCCCACTTGTACTTAAGCCATCTGCTTTAGCAGATACTATACCTGAGCCTTCAACCCCCACAAAAGGACCCTCTAAAAAGGAGTATCCACCATTTGTTGATGCAGGTATTGTAGATGCTTGCTGCACATCTTTAGCGTTTGCATCATAACTTGCGCCTGTAGAACTTAGTTGATTATTCGCCACTTGCGTATTTGCACTGTTTTGTACACTATTGGCAGCACCTGCATCTACAGCCAATGTTCCATCTATGCTCTCAGCATTTGTGACATAAGGTAATGAGACAAGTAAAGAGACAATTGTAACTAACTTTTTCATGACAACCCCTTTAATATTTATAAATGTTAAACATAGGATAACATATTTAATATTAATTAATCTTAAAACGGTGACTATTCACTAATTTTTTCTCTTTTTTTCAAAAGTAGCGTATAAGTTGTTCGAGTTTTCAAACTTCTACTTGGAGATATGACTCCTCCCCTCTTCTCGCCTCTTTTGCACATTTTTTATATGTGTTTTGTACTCTACCGAGAAATTATGTATACCATTTTTACTCTTCATAAAATAGAGATAGTTGCTCTTAGCAGGTACTATTGCCGCTTTAAGTGCCGCAATCGACACATTGCATACGGGCTCTTTTGGCAACCCTTTATGCTTATAGGTATTATAAGAGCTCTTATCATTTTTAATTCGCAACGGTGTCACTTTAGTATGAGAGTAGGCTCCATAGTTTAGTGTTCCATCCATCTGTAGTCGCATCTTTTTATGTAGCCTGTTAAAGATTACAGAGGCTACTATTGGCATTTCACTTCTGTTCGCAGCCTCTTTTTGTACAATCGATGCAATTGTTACAATCCTTTTCCATGCTGTTGTGTTAAAATCGTTATAGTAACTCATAGAGAGCTTTTTATATTTTTTCATACTACTCTCCAGAAGGAATTTAACTGTTCTATTCTCATCAAAATAGATTGGAATATTGTAGGTATCCGCTAAAATATTCCCCTCTTTATATGGTGCTAGTCTCCTATAACTTTTCTCTAGTTTCTCTTTATCAAACTTTAGTTTTTTTGCCAAATTCTCCAAAACAAAATAGCTGGTTTCTCCCGGAACAATAGTAACTGGCGCATAGTGTATCGATTTTCTACCTAAGAGTAGTAAAAATTTAAAACGGGGCATACTCTTTTTGTTAAGGTAAATCCATCCCTTTATAGGCTTTGTAGTAAACAATAAAAAGAGTTCATCCAAAGTACCTACTTTCACTCCCTCTTTTTGCAAATACTCGACAACGTCAGCACTTTTATCTGATGATAAATGAAGATTTTGCTTCACAGCAATAGACTGTAAAAAATAAAGTGTAATAGCTGCCAAAAGGGCAACAATAAAAAGAGATACTATCACAATAGGTTTTCTAAACACTATTTACTCTCCTTAAATCCGGGTTAAAAAGTCTACTCATTTCTAAGAACTGTTAAAATGTCAGTCCTGGATGCACGAATTGCAGGGTATATTGAAGCTAATACAACAATCACAGCCGTTCCACCTATAATCTTTAAAAAATCACTGAGCGGCAGATCAATCGGTAATTTCGATGTTGCATAGATATCTGCAGGCAAAGAGATAATATTATAGGTAGTCAAGAGCCAAATTCCAAAGAGCCCCAAAAGTGTACCCAAAAACATACCTAAAACTCCAATTGTGATACCAAGATAAAAGAAAATTCTCGAAATCTCTTTCTGGCTCGCACCAAGTGTTCGCATAAGAGCTATTTCACTTCGTCTGCTCATAACTGTCATTAAAAGTGAAGATATAATATTCAAAGAGGCGACCAAAATTATTAAAAGCAAGACCAAAAAGAGTGCTTTCTTCTCCATCTGCATCGCTTCAAAGAAGCCACCATTTTGCTCCCACCATCCCTCTACCCCCATATTTTCAGGGAGAGATGCTTTCATACTCTGAATAATATCCATTGGTTTATCGCTAAAGATGTGGGCACCATCATAGACATTGGGGACCTTTTTTAAGACTTTTTCAAATGCTTCGTGTGTTGTATAGATTATACCTTTATCATATGCTGTTAATCCAGAATCAAATGTACCAACTATGGTAAATCGCTTCTGCAGCGGCATAGAACCAAAGCCAACAGCCTGCTGATGGGAGAAAAAGAGTGTAATTTTATCCCCCACTCTTAGCCCCAAAGAGAGTGCTAAATCATCACCTAAAATTACACGATATTTCGACTTGACAGAACGGTTTGAATCTCTGTAGGCTTTTTGGAAGATACTATTAATTGCAGCCTCTTTACCAAAATCAACACCATAAAGAATACTCCCCTGCACACTATCAGCATTTTTTGCAATGACTTGTGTAGTATAGTAGGGGCTTATTTTAATATCCCGAAACTGCTCTTTTAGTTTGGAGAGCTCACTTTTGGGCACACCTTTATTATCATATGCAAGAACAGTAAGTGGATAGTTCATGGTAAAGAGCCGTTTCTTAAACTCTTGATGTGTTCCGTTTGTGACACCAATACCAATCATGAGCACCATAACACCAAGAGCAATTCCTATCAGTGCCAAAAGTGCAGAGATAAAAATAAAAGGGTTATCCCTGTCATACCTTAGGTAGTGGCGAACAAATTTATGAACAAATCTACTGTTATAAAATTCGCGCATTACGCAAGCAAGCCTTTTTTAGGTCCACTTTTACCACAGCAGTTTTTATACTTTTTCCCACTTCCACAAGGGCATGGGTCATTTCGCTTTGGCTTTTTCTCCCCACTTACTGCTGAAGAATCACTCTTTTTTGGTAACTCTTTTTGCTCTGAGGCAGACTCTTCGTTTTGTGGCTCTTGAGTCTGAGGCTCCTCTTCAAAGTTAAACTCCACTCTATGTATAAATTTAATCGACTCAATTTTTACTTTTTTAATAAGTTCTGTAAAGAGTCTATAACTCTCCTGCTTATACTCTGTAAGAGGGTCTTTCTGGTTGTAGCCTCTCAATCCAACACCGGTTTTAAGTGTATCCATCTCATAGAGGTGGTCACGCCAGAGGTTATCCAAAGTTTGCAGATAGATAAGTTTTTCAACTTCTGCTCTTTGCTCTTTATCAAAATCTTTCATCTTCTCTTCATAGAGATTCTCTAAAATTTCAATCAGTTGCTCTTTTATCTCCTGCGGCTCTTTACTCTCTAGTATCTCTTTAGGCAACTCTACACCGCTAACTTCTGCAACTGCTTTTATTAGACAATCCAAATCATAATCTTCACTTGGCAAACCTTCGATAATTTCGCAATCTTGCAGTAAGAAGTCGATCACCTCTGCTCTATTCTCTTTAATCTTAGCACCAATATCATACTCTGGTTCTATCAATTCATCTCTAAATTTATAGATAGCTTTTCTTTGATAGTTGGCAACATCATCATACTCCAAAAGGTGTTTTCTTGACTCATAGTGTAGAGACTCTACCTTCTTCTGCGCACTCTCAACACTTCTTGTTACAAGCTTAGAGTCAATATACTCACCCTTTTGTACACCTATTCTATTCATTATATTTCGAATCTTATCACCACCAAATATTCGTAAAAGGTTATCATCCAAACTTAAGAAGAATTGGCTCTCACCCGGGTCACCTTGTCTTCCAGAACGCCCACGCAACTGGTTGTCGATACGGCGACTCTCGTGTCTCTCTGTACCTAAAATTGCCAAACCACCAAGCTCTTTTATCTCATCGCTTAGCTTAATATCCACTCCACGCCCTGCCATATTTGTAGCAACCGTCACGCCGCCGTGAACCCCGGCATTTACAATAATCTCAGCCTCTTGCTCATGGTTTTTTGCATTTAAAACATTGTGTGGAATCTTCTCTCTCTTTAAACGCTTATGGATTAGTTCACTCTTCTCAATCGACGCAGTACCTATAAGTATTGGCTGCCCCTTTTCGTGCAACTCTTTTACACGATTTACAACAGCATCGAGCTTCTCCTCTTCGGTATTAAAGATTAAGTCATTTTTATCATCTCTGGCAACCGGTACATTTGTTGGTATAGAGACAACATCCAATCCATAAATCTCTGAGAACTCGGTCGCTTCTGTCTGTGCAGTACCTGTCATTCCCGCTAGTTTTTTATAGAGTCTAAAGTAGTTTTGGTAGGTTACCTCTGCTAGCGTCTGAGACTCCTCTTTAATCTCCACACCCTCTTTTGCCTCTAGTGCCTGATGCAGACCCTCGCTATATCTACGCCCTTCACTCAAACGCCCTGTAAATTCATCTACAATGACTACTTCACCACCTCTTACAACATAGTCTACATCTTTTTCAAAGAGATAGTTCGCTTTTAGCGCCTGATCAAGGTGGTGTGCAAGAATTGCATTATCCAAATCATAAAGGTTTCCTGCACCAAAAAGATCCTCAGCTTTTTCTAAACCCTGTTCCGTTAAAACAACCTGTTTATTTTTCTCATCTACAACAAAATCTCCAGTTGTCTTTTTATCCTCTCCAGCTTTTGCAGGCAACTCTTTACCGCGTTCAAGCTGCAGAGCAACATTGTTTGCAGTTATATAATGGTTTTGATCCCGCTGAGTTGGACCAGAGATAATAAGTGGTGTTCTTGCCTCATCAATCAAGATAGAATCCACCTCATCCACAATTGCATAGTAGTGCTCTCTTTGCACCTTCTCCTCTTTGTTACTCTTCATATTATCGCGTAGATAGTCGAATCCAAACTCATTATTGGTACCATAGGTGATATCTGCACTATACTCTGCTTTACGCTCAAAGTCATCATGAATTTCACTTGTGATACACCCTGTGCTGTAACCTAAAAACTCATAAAGTTTACCCATCTCCTGGGCATCACGTTTTGCAAGATAGTCATTAACAGTTACAAGGTGTACTCCCTTGCCAACCATAGCATTTAAGACAATTGCCAGTGTTGCTACAAGCGTTTTCCCCTCACCTGTTTTCATCTCGGCAATATTGCCCTCATGCAGCACCATACCACCTATGAGCTGCACATCATAGTGGCGCATACCAAGTACCCTTTTACTCGCTTCACGCGTAATGGCAAAAGAGTCATTTAAAACTTCATTCAAACTCTTCTCGCCAGCGACTACACTGCTCTTTAGCTGGGCAAATGCATCTTTTAGTTCATCGTCGCTTAACTTCTCGTAACTCTCTTCGAGAGCATTAATACTCTTGACTCTTT
>JANTGQ010000018.1 GCA_024762845.1 Nitratifractor sp.
GAAACTACAATGTAGGCAAAGAGCAGGCTGTTTTAATGATGCCACTGTTAGAGGGTCTTGATGGCGTTAATAAAATGAGTAAATCGTTAGGTAACTATATTGGGGTAGATGAGTCACCAAAAGAGATGTTTGCCAAAGTGTTATCGATTTCTGATGATTTAATGTGGCGCTATTATGAACTTCTTAGCAGTAAATCTCTTGAAGAGATAGAGAGTTTACAAGAAGGTGTCGAGAGTGGCAGCCTACATCCTAAAAAAGTAAAAGAGGATTTGGCGCTAGAGATTGTAGAGACGTATCATAGCAAAGAGGATGCAAAGGCTGCAAAAGAGGCGTTTGATGCACAGTTTAAGAAGAAAGAGATTCCAGATGATATACCGGAGTTTACGCTAGAGAGTGATATTTGGATATGTAAAGCATTGGTAGAGGCTAAGATTGAGCCTTCTACATCACAGGCAAGACGAGATATTAAGCAAGGTGCTGTTAAAATTGACCAAGAGAAAGTAAACGACGAGCAGTTAAAACTAAAAAGTGGTGAGTATGTTTTACAAGTTGGTAAGAGAAAATTTGCAAAAGTAAAGGTAGTGTAGTGATAGAGTTTAAACCTTTAAAAATAGGGAAACATACAATTGAGAAGCCAATTATCCAAGGTGGTATGGGTGTAGGTATCTCTTGGGATCAATTGGCAGGTAGTGTAAGTAAAGAGGGTGGTTTAGGTGTTATTAGCTCTGTTGGAACAGGGATTTATGAGAACCGCCACTTTGCCCATAAGGTTTATGGTGAGAATCGTCCCTATGAGGCTGAAAACTTTTACTCAAAAGAAGCGCTCTTTAAAATATTTGACAATGCTAGGGCTATATGTGGCGATAAACCATTGGCAGCAAATGTTTTATATGCAATTAATGACTATAATCGTGTTGTAAGAGACTCTTGCGAAGCGGGTGCGAATATTATTATTACAGGTGCCGGTTTGCCACTTACAATGCCAGAGGCTGCGAAAGATTTTCCTGATGTTGCTTTGGTTCCTATTGTCTCTACGGCAAAAGCGTTAAAGATATTGTGCCGCAGGTGGGAAAAGACACACAATAGATTGCCTGATGCTGTTATTGTAGAGGGTCCGTTAAGTGGTGGACACCAGGGGTTTAAGTATGACGAGTGTTTTCAAGAGGAGAATCAGTTAGAGAATATTCTACCTCCAGTTGTCGAAGAGGCAAAAAAATGGGGAGATATTCCTGTAATTGCAGCTGGTGGTATTTGGGATAAAAGTGATATAGAGAGAATGATGGCTCTTGGTGCAGATGGTGTGCAGATGGGAACCCGTTTTATTGGTACACATGAGTGTGATGCCAGCACTACATTTAAAGAGACAATAATTGGCGCAAAAGAGGAGAATATTAAGCTTTTTAAATCTCCGGTTGGTTACCCGGCGCGTGGAGTAAAGACAAATCTGCATAAAACGATAGAAGAGGGCACTGCCCCAAAGATAAAGTGTATATCTAACTGTGTTGCACCTTGCCATAGAGGAGAGGAAGCAAAAGCAGTAGGGTACTGTATTGCCGATAGTCTAAGCGATGCATATGATGGAAAATTAGAGACAGGTCTCTTTTTTACAGGCTCTAATGGATACCGTTTAGAAGAGATTATTAGCGTTAAAGAGTTGATGGATAAGCTAATAAATGGCGAGTAGGGTTCTCTTTATCTTAATACTCTTATTACTGACGCTCAATAGCTCTGCTTTTGGCGCTTCGGTAAATCAGCTTCTTAAGATGAAGGTGAAGAACAACAGTTTAGAACTCCACTTTAGCAAACTGCTTAAAAAAAGTGATATACGAACCGAAGTAATAAGTGGAAAAAAGATAACTAAATATATTTTTGACTTTAAAAACTGTTACCTAAGTCGTGGCGTAAAGAGTATTCATAACGAGAATAAAGTTGTCTCTTCAATTCGTGTTGGTCAGTATAAAGGGAGTGTTGTTCGTCTGGTCTTGGATAGTAAACGTCCCTTTTCACTAAAATATTACCAAAAAAAGCAACCTATTTTTTTTATTAAACTACCCCTAAAGCATCAAGCTGATTCAGTAGTAAGAAGAAGCTCTCTTAAAGAGCTTTTTTCAAGTGTAGATAGAAGTTCAGCCACTCGGAAGCAAAAAACTTTAAAGCCACTTGCTATAAATAATCCTTCAAAGAGTATTGCGTTAAAACATAATTATAAAATTGTTATCGATCCAGGTCATGGGGGTAGAGACCCTGGAACCCTATGGCATGGAGTAAAAGAGAAGAGTGTAGTTTTACAGATATCGAAGAGAGTATATAGAAAGCTAAAAACTTTAGGTTTTAAAGTTCTATTAACCCGAAATAGAGATAAAACTATTGCAAAACTTGGTTCAAGAATTCGATTTGCAAACAGAAATAAAGGTGATCTTTATGTTTCAATTCATGCAAACTCTATACCTAATAAAAAAAGAGCAAATATAGTACATGGTGTAGAGACATATTTTTTAATGCCAGCAAGAGATAAAAGAGCAAAACGAGTAGCAGCAAGAGAGAATAGACAACTGCTGCAAGGCGAGGATATTGCAACAAAAAGAATGTTTATAAATGTTGTCTTTACAGGTCCTAAAATTGAGCTCTCAAAACGCTTGGCAATTGATGTACAAAGAAATATAATCAAGAGTCTGCGCGGTTCATACGACTACATTCGAGATGGAGGTGCGAGGGGTGCCCCTTATTATGTACTTGTAGGTGCCCAAATGCCGGCTGTGCTTGTAGAAACGGGTTACCTATCGAATCCGAAAGAGCGAAAAAGACTGCTTGACCCTAACTACCAAGACAAACTCTCTGATGGTATTGTTAATGGGATAATAAGCTATTTCAAAAACAGAGAGCGGGAGCTTGACTAAAGAAGCATTATCTTTTCGTTATAGTCTTGAGATAGTTTTGCTACTTGCGCAAGCCTATTTCAAATATGGGATCAAATATATTAGTAGAAGTAAGTAGTTTTAAGTAGAGATAGCTCTGGGGTTTTACTCCCCAAAGCTGAACTTAACACCTAGGCTTGTTGTTGTACCTTTTCTTGTTGGTTCGGAGTAGCTGTATTTTGTTTCGCCAACGAGTGCTATGTCGTTGCGTAGTTGGTACTCTAATCCTACACCGCCATTGGCGTAGAAGTCGATGCTGTTGTATCCTATTGGGTTGCTTATATGTTCTAAGCCTAAACCAATGAGAAGGTATGGTGTAAATTCGCTGCTGTTGCCCATGTACCATAGGAGGTTTGGTCCAAATTTAACACTTGTTGTGGTCTCTGAACTATTTTTATATGGAATATCGGGTGTGTAGTCGAGTGCTAACTGGAACGCCCCTAAACCAAAGTTATCGACACCAAAGTCGTTCTCTGTAAAGCGAAAGCTGTAGGAGTGGTTGTTATTGAGTTTACTTTCTGCTGTGTAGATACTGTAGCCACCCATCATAGAGACTGAGCTTGGGTATAGGCTTGGATCTGCAGCGTTAAGAGTAGAGCTATAGCAAAAAAGTGCAACGATTGATGAGAGGAGTGACTTTCTCATGTTGGATCCTTTTAAAGATATTTTTCTTAGTATAACATAGAGAAGTTTAATTAATACTAAAAAATATTATATTTTAAGAGGAATCAGGAGTTTTGCACTGCCTTTATCCAGTAATCTATATGTGAGAGTTCTCTGTAGAGTGTACTCTCTGCTTCGTGTCCGGGGAGGAGCCTTTTATCTTTAATTTTTAAAGCCTTTAGTTTTTTAAGACTTTGTATCATATCTTTTTTATTAGAGTATTTAAAGTCCCATCGTCCAATGGAGCCTCTGAAGAGGAAGTCTCCGCTAAACCATATATCTTTATATTCGATAACACTGCAACCTGGGGTATGGCCGGGGAAGTACCTAAAGGTAAATTGCTCGCCTTCAATCTCTACTGTTTCGTCTGGCTTGACGGCATAGTCTGCATGCGATGGTGGGACACCATAGCCAAATGGGTCGTTTTGGAGCATGAACGTATCGTCTTTTGGGCAGTAGATTGGTATATTTAAATTTTTTGCAAGCTGGCTGTTTGACCAGACGTGGTCGAAGTGCCCGTGGGTATTTAAGATAGCAATTGGATTTGTTACATTATTTTGAACCCAAGAGGTGGCATCCATACCTGGGTCGATAATATAATCTTTACCGTTGGTGGTGAGGATGTAGCAGTTTGTCTGGTATGGACCCATTGGCTTAACTTTTATATGCATGTGATACAATTCTCCTTATGGACTTTTATGCTCAATTAGAATTGGCGCTTTTTAGCGATGATATTAACACAAAAGAACTTATAGTTAATGAAGCTATAGAGTATCTGCTTACAAACCCCACTTTAGAGTGCAACGATAGTGCAAAGGTGCAGGAGTTGCCATCTTATTCGACTTTATGTACTATAGTGCCACCCAAAGAGTTGCCTAAAAGAGGTGATTTTTCTAAGAATGAGGCGCTAGAGGCTTTGGTGCACTCGATTGCGCATATAGAGTTTAGTGCAATCGATTTGGCAATAGATGCAGCCTATAGATTTAGAGATATGCCGCTAGAGTATAAGCGCGACTGGCTAAAGGTAGCGCAAGATGAGATTCGGCACTTTAAAATGCTCGATGCCTTGCTTATGGAGTTAGAGAGCCACTATGGTGCTTTGCCGGTGCATAAGGGTTTGTTTGAGATCTCTTATAAAACAAGAGAGAGTGCAATTGAGCGTATGGCAGTGATACCTAGATATTTTGAGGCGAGTGGCTTGGATGTAAACCCTAAGATTATACAAAAGTTGCAGTCTCATAAGAGAAATCCATTTGTGCATAAGTTAATTGAAGCACTTGAGCTTATCTATCAAGAGGAGATTGACCATGTCTTTAAAGGTGACAAATGGTTCAAGTTTTTATCTGAAATGGAGGGTGTAGAGCCCGAGATGCGATATTTGGATATAATTACGAAGTTTAATTTAAAGAGCCGTGCTGCACAGTTTAATATTGAGGGTCGTAAAGAGGCAGGGTTTAGCTGTCGAGAGCTTTTAAATTTAGGTGCTAAAGAGTGCAAATAGGGACAGATAGGTAGAGGATGGATATGGAGTGTAGAGTAGCGTTTTATGAACCAACAAAATTTGAAGCAATTGAGAAGATTGAAAAAGAGGATTATAGTAGAGTTCTAGAGCATGCTATAGAGAGAGTTGAGAGCTCTTTTCAAGAGAGCATCGCAAACAGTTTGGCTTTGAGTGTCAATAATCCATCTTCTGCGGTGCATCTGGCACTATGTGCGCTCGATTTAAAACGTGGTGATAAGGTGATATGCGCTGTAAATGCATATGTTGATATACCAGAAGCGATTCGCTACTTCGATAGTGAGCCACTCTTTGTAGATATAGATCCAAACAGTTACCATATGGATATAGATGCTTTAGAGCAAAAACTCACGGGCTTTAAGGGAAAAAAGTTAAAAGCAATTATAGTGAGTCACTTTGCAGGTTTGGCACTGGATATGCAAAGGGTTGTTGATTTGGCGACTCAGTATAAAGTGGCAATTATCGAAGATTTTATAGATGCACCAACACTCGAAAAAACTATTGGTATAGCGGGTGATATTGCACTCTTCTCTTTAAACTATCGTTTGGATAATACTATTAAGGGTGCTATGCTGGCATTTAAAGAGCCCAAGCTCTATGAGAGAGCAAAGCTTTTAAGAGAGCATGGCTTAATTGAGACTAACAGGGATGTTAACTACCTCTATGATATTGTAGATATTGGTTGTGATTATCGGCTTGATGCATTAAGTGCATACTTTTTAAATGCTTTAACGACAGAGCGAGAGAAGTTAATAGAGCATAGAAGAGAGGTGGTAGCACACTACTTTAAGGGGTTAGAGGGTGTTGAGCATATTGAACTACCTATAAAGAGCAGTGAGCATATTTACAACTACTTTATTATTAAGATAGATAAAAACAGAGACGCATTTGCGAGAGAGTTAAAGCAGCGGGGTGTCGCAGTTGGATTGCACTATATTCCGCTTAACTTTACTAAGTACTATAAAGAGAAGTATGGCTTGAAGATATTTAACTTTCCAAATGCGCTACATGTCTACCAGACTGTTATGTCGCTACCGTGCCACTCGAAGATGAGCCTAGAGGATGCCGAGTATGTAGTGCGTATGGTTAAAGAGGTTGCTAGCGAGCATATATGAACCAATTTTTTGAGGAGCTCTTTTTTAACCCCAGGTGGTACCACTTTCCTTTTGTGCTGCCTCTTTTGCCACTCTCTATACTTTATGGTTTATTAATGGCAATAAGGCGCGTATTTGCTAAAGCTAAAGATTTTAATCTACCGATAGTTAGTATTGGTAACCTAGTAGTTGGTGGGAGTGGAAAGACGCCATTCGCGATAAGCTTAATAGAGCACCTCGATAAGAGAGGGTATGAGGATATATTTTATATCTCCAGAGGCTACGGCAGGAGATCCAAAGGGTTGGTAGTCGTAAAAACCAGTAGAGAGATTAAATGTAGTGTTGAGGTGAGTGGTGATGAGTCTATGCTAGTAGCCGAAGCTTGTAACTGTAGTGTTATTGTTGCCGAAGATAGGGTAGTGGCAATAGAGAATGCTAAGAGTCTTGGGGCAAAAATTATAATTTTAGATGATGCCTTTAGTAAAGTTAGTATTAAAAAGCTCGATATTCTTTTAGAACCTGCCAGAATTACAAACTATCTCCCTTTGCCAGCTGGGCCTTTTAGGGAGTTTTTCTTTACAAGAGGCGTTGCTGATCTGCTTGCACAAGAGGGGAGAGAGTATAAAAGAGTTGTAAGCTTTGAAGGTTTAGAGAAACGTATGCTGCTGCTTAGTGCAATATCGAATCCTAAGAGGCTGCTTCCTTATTTGCCCGAAGGTGTGGTAGGAAGCTATTTCCTACAAGATCATGCATATTTTAAAAAAAGTGAAATTATTGATAAAATGGAGGAGTATCAAGCTGACTCTTTGCTTGTTACTCAGAAAGATTATGTAAAATTAAAAGATTATAATTTGCCAATATCTGTGATGAAGCTGCAGTTAGATATTGATAAAAAAATTTTAGAACGTGTTGAAAAATATATAAACGGAGAGTTTTGATGAAAGCAAAGATAGATACAGTAAAAACGCTACTGGATGCACTACCATATATAAAGAAGTTTCATAAAGATATCGTGGTTGTAAAGTATGGCGGCTCAGCACAAACTAGCCATGAACTCAAGGTTAAGTTTGCAGAGGATATCGCCTTGCTACACACCGTTGGTATGAAGCCTGTTGTAGTGCATGGAGGTGGTAAGAGTATTACAAACCTACTAAGCGACTTAAATATCGGTACTGAATTTATAGATGGGCAGAGAGTTACGACAAAAGAGGTTATGCGTATTGCCGAGATGGTTTTAAGTGGAGAGGTGAATAAAGATATAGTCTCTTTGTTAAATTCTCAAGGTGTAAAGACAGTTGGAATATCGGGAAAAGATGCGGAGTTTATACGCGCAGTTCCCAAAGATAAGAAGAAGTTTGGCTACACAGGAGTAATTGATACAATAGATCCCTCAATTGTCTTAAATATTATAGATGATGGTTTTATACCGGTCATTGCGCCTATAGCCAGTGGTGGCAAGATAGGGCACCCCGGATTTAATATAAATGCGGATTTGGCTGCTAGTAAAATTGCAGTTGCCTTGAATGCTAGAAAAGTGCTTTTTTTAACGGATACTCCAGGTGTTTTGGATAAAGAGAAAAATCTTATACATACTTTGACAATTGAAAAAGTAGAAGAGCTAAAGCATAATGGGACAATAGTTGGTGGTATGGTACCAAAAGTAGATGCCTGTGTTGAGGCACTTCGTGGGGGTGTAAAAAAGGCGCATATTATAGATGGAAGGCTTGAGCACTCTTTGTTGCTGGAGATTTTAACAAGCAGCGGTATTGGTACTTGTATTAATTTTTAGGCTCACCTTGAATTTTTAGATATAATAACACTTTAATTATGGACTAGGAAAATAGATGGATTTTATAGAAACAAGAGGAAATGACGGTAGTAAAAAGAGTAGTGTTCAGTTTTCGGAGGCAATTTTAAGCCCACTGGCTAGTTTTGGAGGGCTCTATGTACCGGAAAAGTTACCAAGTTTTGGAACAGAATTTTTAGAGAAACATGTTGACTCTAGCTATCAAGAGTTGGCAAAAGATATTTTACTCTCTTTTGGAATAGATATAGAAGAGAGTTTGATTGATGAAGCGTTAAGTAGATATGAGAGCTTTGATGACCCTAAAAACCCTGTTCCTGTAAAAAAGGTAAAAGAGGACCTCTATATTAGCGAACTCTACCATGGACCGACACGAGCTTTTAAAGATATGGCTCTGCAACCGTTTGGGGTAATATTGTCGAGTTTGGCAAAGAGTAGGGGTGAGCACTACCTAATAATGGCTGCGACAAGTGGTGACACAGGACCGGCAACATTAGAGACCTTTAAAAACAGAGACAACATAAAAGTTACATGTCTCTATCCTGCTGGGGGTACAAGCGACGTACAGCGTTTACAAATGGTAACAGAGGATGCCGATAACCTTAAGGTGATAGGTGTCGAGGGGAATTTTGATGATACACAAGAGGCTCTTAAGTCACTGCTTGCATCTGCTGAGTTTAAAGCTGCATTGGCAAAAGAAGATACAAAGCTCTCTGCTGCAAACTCTGTAAACTTTGGAAGAATTATTTTTCAGACTATTTATCATATACACAGTTATTTGGAACTCTTGCGTCAAGAGAGAATAAAGATGGGTGATTCTATCTATCTTATTGTACCAAGTGGTAATTTTGGAAATGCATTAGGTGCCTATTATGTAAAAAAAGGGGGCTTGCCTATTGAGAAGATTTTAATTGCTTCAAACTCAAACAATATCTTGACAGATTTTATAAATAGTGGAAAATATGACCTTAGAGGCAGAGAGCTTACACAAAGTAACTCTCCGGCCATGGATATCTTAAAGAGTTCAAATGTTGAGCGAGTACTCTATGATAAGTTTGGAGCCAAGAGAACAAAAGAGTTAATGGAGCAGTTAAATAGCGAAAACTTTTACGAGTTGACGCCTGAAGAGTTAAAAGAGTTGCAAAAAGATTTTGATGCAACTTTTAGTAACGACAATGAAGTTCTAGAAGTTATTAAAGAGTATACAGATAATGGCTACCTAATGGATCCTCACACTGCAACCTGTATAAAAGCATATTCTGAAAAAAGAGAGAAAGTGTTACCAACAGTAGCATATTCAACTGCCGAGTGGACTAAATTTAGTACAACAATAGCCAAAAGTATGGGCTTTGAGGTCGATTCTGACAAAGAGGCTCTAGAGCAAATAGTTTTGAATTATCAACTGGAAATTCCTGAAAAAATTAAAGAACTCTACGAAAAAGAGGTGAAACACTTGATAATTGTTCAGAAAATGGATATTATGCAGGAGATGATCAATTTTATTGAGTCATAAAAGGAGATAAATGGGTAGGCACTTTAATGTTCACTATCGTTCTTTACTTCTAGCTTCTGTGTTATTTGAAGCTGGATATGCAGAAGTTAACTGTCAGAATGGAATAGATTATAATAATCGCTGTAATCCTTATAAAGTCGAGTTTATTGCAGCAGACAAAGCGAAGTTGACACATAAAGTGAAGCTGGAAAAGAGGGCTTCTTCAAAGAAACATAAATGGTTTAGTCGCACTTATCTGAATAAACTTTTGGAAAGATATAGCAGTAACTACGATGGTAGATCAGGACTACAGGCTTTGATTGACAGAAGCCAGTATGGTAAAGCCAAGCTAGAAAAAGCAGAAGTAGGGAGTATCCCAAAAAAAGAGCCCCAAGAGAAAAAAGAGATAGTATCTACCAAGCAGGAGAACGGCGCAAGTAAGATAAGCAAGGCAAGTAAGAGGAGTAGAGAAACAGAGAGTGTTGCAACTACTGAAATTAAGAGTGAGGCAAATAAAACATTAGCCAATAGCACATTAATGAAAGAAGTAGACCAAAAAGAGCTTCTGAGCAGAGATGTCACTACGCCTTCATTAAATATTCAAACTGATAAATCTACTAGGGTTAAACAGAGCGAACAGGTAAAGGAGAGTTCTACAGTTGTAACTAAGCAAAAGTCTGAAGCCTCCCAAAAGAGGAAGGAAGTTTCTCCTAATGTTACTAAAGTAGTAAAAAGAGTTCAAAAGCCCAAGCTGGCAAACTATAGAGTAAAAAAGGGTGATACCCTCTCTACAATAGCTGTCGCCCTTGGCATGCCGCTTAAAGAGTTGAAATCTTTAAACAAAATAGATAAAAAGTTTACAATAAAGGTGGGGCAAACTCTCAAAGTTCCATTGCGCTTGGCAAAAAATTTAAAAAAGCTTGAAGAGGAGAGAGTAAAGAGGGAGAAAAGGATTGCGCTTAAGAAAGAGAAAGAGAAAAAATTAAAAGCGCAACTGAAGAAAGGGTTTTATATTGTAAAAAAGGGTGACTCTCTCTCTAAAATTGCAAAAATAACAAATCTCTCGATTACACAGCTTAGGGAGTATAACCGAATTGCCAGAAGTAAAAAGATAAAAGTAGGGCAGAAGCTTCTTTTAAAAGAGCAGAGAGTTGCAAGAAAAGGGAGTCGAAGTCTTAACTACTTGAAAAATATTAAGTTTAAACACGCCCCTCAGTTAAAATTTAAAAGAAAGATAAGAGTTGTTGCTACTGCATATACTTCTCATAGAAACCAGACGGATAGGACGCCATTTTTAGCCGCATGGAATAATCGTATCCGTCCGGGAATGAAAATAATTGCAGTCTCTGTAGATTTAATTCGACGATATGGTTTAACAAATGGTGTGAAGGTGAAAATTACAGGTCTGCCGGGTTACTATGTCGTCAGAGATAAGATGAATAAACGACTGAGAAACCACATCGATATCTATATGGGTATAAACAAAAGAAAAGCACTTCGGTGGGGACGAAGGAGAGTGGCTCTTTATTGGTAGCCTCCCTTTAACCAGGATATTGTATTAGAAATCACATAACTTGCATCAGTCATTGCGCTATGGGCATTTGTAAAAAACCATCAATTAACCTAAGGGCTAATCTCAAGTTCTTTGCAAACACCCATAGCACAAGCACTTGATGAATTTATTGCGATTCTAATGCAAAATCCGGGTTTAACCTAATAATCGCGCGTGCTCTACTTTAATGCAGTGGCTCTGCACAACTTTAACGTTGTGCTCTTTTGCCTTTTCGGCTGCTGCGTTATTAACGATTCCCAATTGTGTCCATAGTAGATCGACATCTCCTCGCTCTATGCATGCATCTGTAACAGCTGCAACTGCTTCTGGCTTTCTAAATACAACTACAATATCTACTTTATGTGGAATATCTTTAAGACTTCTATAGACCTTTTGTCCTAATATTGTATCTTCTTTAGGGTAGATTGGGAATACATTATATCCTGTATCTATCATATATTTTGTAACCATATTACTGTCTTTTGCAGGATTTGGTGATGCACCTACTATTGCAATATTTTTATATGTCTCTAAATACTCTCTTAACTCTTCTGGATTGGAGTTTACTGTTGGCATTTCACATTCCATACTTTATCCTTTTAGTGGTATAATTTTGACAATTTTAGCATAAAAAAGTAAGGAAGTTGAATGTTGACACTTCGAGATTTTCAAAAAGCAGTGCAGAGATTGGAAAAAGTAGCACATACCACACCATTGGCGTATGCTCCAGTCTTAAGCGACAAGAGTAGTTTTACAATATTTTTAAAAAAAGAGAATCTGCAGGTTACTGGTTCTTTTAAGTTAAGAGGAGCATTTAATAAGATTGCAACTCTAATGGAAGGGTGTGGCATTAAAGGCGTTGTTGCAGCAAGTGCCGGAAACCATGCACAAGGCGTTGCATTTAGTGCACAGTACTTTAATATAAAAGCAACAATCTTTATGCCAGAGTCAACCCCACTTAATAAAGTACAGGGTGTAGAGAGTTATGGGGCAGAGGTTGTACTTAAAGGAAGCAACTACGATGAAGCCTATGGGTACGCTATAGAGTATGCCAAGTCTCACAATTTAGAGTTTGTACACCCCTTTGCAGACGAAGATGTAATGGCGGGGCAGGGGAGTGTTGCGCTAGAGGTGTGTGAACAGATTAAACATTTTAAAGATATTGATAAACTTGATGCTATAGTTGTACCTGTTGGTGGGGGTGGTTTGATTAGTGGTATCGCAGTAGCAGCCAAAGAGCTCAATCCAAATATTAAAATAATTGGGGTTGCGGCAGAGGGTGCGCCTGCGATGGCAAAATCTTTTAGAGAGAAACATGTTATAAATACAGAGAGTGTGCGAACAATTGCAGATGGAATTGCTGTTAAAAATACCTCTGATGTAACGCTTAAGATAATTTTAGAGTATGTTGATGAGATGATAACAGTATGTGACGATGAGATAGCAAGTGCAATTTTATTCCTACTTGAGAGACAAAAGCTTTTGGTAGAGGGTGCAGGAGCTGTCGGGGTTGCCGCACTACTATATAATAAGATAGATTTGCCAAAGGGAAGCAATGTCTGTGTTGTATTAAGCGGTGGCAATATCGATGTTACGATGCTCTCTTTGATTATAGAAAAAGGTTTGGTAAAATCGAGCAGAAAGATGAAGTTGGTAGTGACTCTTATCGATAAGCCTGGTGCTCTAGAGGAGTTTGCGCATTTGATGAAAGTTAGCCAGGCAAATATTGTTCAGATTGGATACGATAGAACATCTACAGATTTAGAGTTTGGCGATGCACATGTAAGTGTATCTTTGGAGACAAAAGGTTTAGAGCACCAAAATGAGATACGAACTATTCTAAAAGAGTATGGATATAGCTTTAAAGAGTTGCACTAAATGCATGTTATAGCTATAGATTTGGGCTCTAATACACTTAGGGTATTAAAATATGAGTGCAGTAGTGGCAAGCGGCTAGCAGAGTATGAAAAGATTGTTAGAACTGCAAACTCTCTACAATCCAAAGGTATAGTTGATGAAAGTGCTCTTGATGCTATTTTATCCGGTTTGAAAGAGGCTCAGAAGAAGATAGATTTTAGCGGATGTAAAATAAGAGCTGTCACTACTGAAGCGCTTCGTGCTGCAAAAAATGCACCAGAGGTATTGGAGTTAATAAAGAAGGGCAGTGGCATTGACTTTGAAGTTATTGCTCCAGAAGTAGAAGCAAAACTTACTTTGGATGCTGTAAAGAGTAGATTAGAAATTTTAGGAATAAAGCAAAATTTTGTATTGGTAGATATTGGTGGCGGATCTACAGAACTTAGCTTTTATTTAAATGGGCAAGTAATTACGCAAAGTTTTCGTTTAGGTATTGTAACTGTCGCGAATGAAGCGAGAAGTTTAGATGAGATAAAAGAGATTGTAGCACTAAAAGCAAAAGAGATAGCAGATTTTGCAAAAGAGAACTTGAGAGAAGATTTACTTTTTGTAGCAACTGCCGGAACCCCTACAACAATAGCAGCAATGAAACTCGGAATGAATTATCAAAGCTACAATCCATATAAAATAAATGGAGCGCAACTAAGAAGAGAAGAGTTAGAATACTATTTAAGTAAACTGCTAGATATGAGTAAGCGCCAAAGAGAGATAGCAGTAGGTGTAGGTAGAGATGATTTAATAGTCGCAGGTGTTATAATTTTTGAAGAGATTTATAAAATTTTAGATAAAGATGAAGCAATAATTATTGATGATGGATTACGAGAGGGTGTAGCGCTCTCTCTTTGTAGGGAGCAGGGTAGTTGGTAATTTTGGGTATAGGAAATGTTTTAGAAAAAGATGATGGTATTGGTGTTTATGCCGCAAGCTATTTGAGAGAAAATTATACTTTCTCTCAAAGTGTAAAAGTTATAAATGGTGGAGTAGAGG
>JANTGQ010000019.1 GCA_024762845.1 Nitratifractor sp.
GAGCATGACTTAAAGTACTTTTTTGACGAAAAAGATATGGGTATCGAGCACGCACTTTTACCAGAAAAGGGGCTTGTAATCCCGGGTGATGTTATTATTGGTGCAGACAGCCACACATGTACACATGGAGCTTTAGGAGCATTTAGTACAGGTATGGGAAGTACCGATATCAGTTTTGCAATTATTACAGGTGGCAACTGGTTTAAAGTACCAGAGAGCATTAAAGTAGAGCTTGTCGGAAAGCCGGGCAAACATATCTATGGAAAAGATATTATCCTAGAGGTTATCCGTATTCTTGGTGTTGATGGTGCACTCTATAAAGCGTTAGAGTTTACTGGCGAAGGGTTGGCACACCTAACTATGGATGATAGATTTAGTATCTGTAATATGGCTATCGAAGCGGGTGCAAAAAACGGTATTATCGCAGTTGATGATATTACAAGAGAGTACCTAGAAGAGACAAAAGAGCGTAATGGCAACTTACGTGCAGAGCCAAAAGAGTTCTACTCTGACGCAGATGCTAGTTATTGCCAAACAATCACAATCGATTTAAGTACACTCTCTCCGGTTATCGCATACCCATTCCTACCAGAAAATGGTAAACCGGTAGAGACAGCAGTAAGTGACGATATTAAAATCGACCAGGTAATGATAGGCAGCTGCACCAACGGACGCCTAGAGGATTTAGCAATTGCCGCAGAAATAGTAAAAGGTAAAAGAGTTGCAAGACACACAAGAATGATTGTTACCCCAGCAACACAGAGAATCTTTTTAGAAGCGCAGGACAGGGGCTATATTCGCGACTTAGTAGAAGCTGGTGCTGTGGTCTCGAATCCAACTTGTGGGGCATGCCTTGGCGGTTATATGGGTATTCTTGGAGAGGGCGAAAAGTGTGTTGCAACAACAAACAGAAACTTTGTTGGTAGAATGGGTGCTAGAACAAGTGAAATCTACCTTGCAAACTCTGCAGTTGCCGCAGCTTCTGCACTTGCTGGTAAAATTGTAGACCCACGATAAAAGAGTAGTTTTGTAGCTACTCTGCACATCTTTAGCTCTAAAAAACCTTCCTAATTCACCTTTAACTACTCTTTAGCTATAATAGCTTCCATTTCTCTTTAAGGTATTTTACCTTATATTGAATATACAATACCTATTTTTTTGGTAAATTTTACTCAAGGTATGCCTATGCAAGACTTATATACAGCATTTAAAGATAACTGTGGCTTTGGATTAATAGCCTCAATAAATAATAAAGAGACGCATCAAAATGTCGAAGATGCACTTACAGCACTCTCTAGAATGATGCACCGTGGTGCAATCGCTGCCGATGGAAAGAGTGGCGACGGTAGTGGACTGCTCTTCTCTCTTCCTTCAAGATTTTTTAGAAAAAAAGCGAAAGAGAGCGGTTATGATTTGCCAGAGACTTTTGGTGTCGGTGTTATATTTACAAAAGATGACGAACATAAAACAACTGTCGAAGAGTATTGCGAAAGAAACGACTTAAAAGTACTTTTTTGGCGAGAAGTACCCGTTAATAAAGAGGTTCTTGGCGAATTGGCTCTCGAGACTCTTCCAAAAATATACCATGCATTTATTGTACCAAACTCTATTATCGCAATCCGCCGTTTTGAAGAGCTACTCTACCTGACACGTAAAGAGATAGAGCACAATATTAAAGATAAAGATTTCTATATTCCAACATTTTCAAGCAAGAAGATAGCCTATAAAGGGCTTCTGATGCCAAATTATATAAAAGATTTCTATAAAGATTTAGCGGATAAAGATTTTAAAATATCTTTTGCGCTCTTTCACCAAAGATTTTCGACAAATACTTTGCCAGAGTGGCGCTTGGCGCAACCATTTAGATTTATAGCACACAACGGAGAGATTAACTCTGTAGAGGCAAATAGAATTAACTCTTTAATTAAAACAGAGTCTATTAAGTCTAGCAAGTTTTCTGATGAAGAGCTAGAGAGACTACTGCCAATTGTTCGTTTTGACGAGAGCGACAGTAGCTCACTGGACGCTATGATGGAATTTTTAATAATGAACGGTATGGATTTCTTTAAAACTGTTCGTTCCCTTGTACCTATGCCTTGGCAGAATGCACCCTATTTAGACAGCGAGCTCAAAGCATTCTACGAATACTTCTCTACAAGATTTGAAGCGTGGGATGGACCTGCTGCAATTAGTGTAACTGATGGTCGCTATATTGGGGTAGTGCTCGATAGAAACGGGCTAAGACCTGCAAAGTATATTAGAACCAAAGATAAACGTCTTTTAATAGCAAGCGAATATGGTGTGCTCGATGTAGAAGAAGATAAGATTGTAGAGCGAGGCAAACTACAATCTGGCGAAATGATTGGTATAGATACAAAGTTTGCAAAAGTTTTAAAGAGTGGCGACATAGATGACTACCTAAAACAGAGTAACAAATACTCCGACTGGCTAAATGATAATATGATCTACCTGCAGGAGTATATAGATAGCCCATACTCTATAGATGACAATATTGATATTAGCAATACACCCTATAAACAGCGCTACGCAGGTATTACCAAAGAGGTTATAAAGCTCTTTATAAAACCTTTAGCAGTTGACGGGAAAGAGCCTACAGGCTCTATGGGGGACGACACTCCACTTGCATGTTTTAGTACCTACCCCTTTAGAAGCTTTAACGACTTCTTTAGACAAAAGTTTGCGCAGGTTACCAACCCACCTATAGACTCGTTGCGAGAAAAAGTGGTTATGAGTCTCAATACCGGATTTGGTGAGATACACAATATGCTTGACGAAGACCCCTCTCATGCCAAGAGAATTAAAGCAACCTCACCAATACTAACACATGCAAAACTAGAGGTTTTAAAGAGCTTTGGAGATGAAAAATCGCCACGATTTGAGGCTGTCTATAAAAACAGAGTATACGCTACAACCTTTCAAAGCGCTCTAAAAGATTCGATAGAAAATATAACAGACAACATTATAGAAGATGTAAAAAATGATGGTGTACGCATAGTCTTTTTAGATGACAGCGGCGTAAATGAAGAGCTAAAAACTATCCCAATGGTTCTGCTTATTGGGAGACTGCACAAAAAACTTTTAGATAGCAAACTGCGCCACCTCGTAAGCATTGTAGCGATGAGTAGCGAAGTCATTACAGCGCACGACGCGGCAGTATTTATCGCCTATGGTGCCAGTGCAATCTACCCATATATGCTCTTTAAAACAGTTTGCCAACTCTGTATAGATGAAGGTATAGAGAGAGATGAAGCACTCTTTAATGTCCATAGTGCACTCAATAAAGGGATACTCAAGACTATGTCTAAAATGGGTATATCTACCGTTGCAAGTTACCGAAACTCAGGTCTTTTTGATGTAATTGGTCTTAAAAAAGAGCTTGCAGATGAGTGTTTTATAGGTTCGAAAGTAGCGCTGAGCGGACTTGACTACAGCGACATAGAAGAGAAGCTTAACAAACGCCACCAAGAGGCATTTAAAGAGGAGAAGCTCATAAGCGGTGGAGTATTTAAGTATAAAAAGAATGAAGAGCTGCACGAAGTTACACCAACACTAACAAAAGCGCTTATGCGTGCAATCGAGTGCGAAGACGACTCTGAATACAGAAGATTTAAATCAATGGTGGAGGAGAGAGAACCAACCTATATTCGGGACTTTTTAGATATTAAATCAGACAGAGAGCCAATAGATATTAACGAGGTAGAGCCAGCAAGCGAAATTGTAAAACGTTTTGTTGGAGCTGCTATGAGTATTGGAGCACTCTCTCCAGAAGCCCACGAAGATTTGGCAGAGGCGCTAAACTCTCTTGGTGCAAAGTCCAACTCTGGTGAGGGTGGCGAAGATAAAAAGAGAAATGGCACTATTAAACGTAGTAAAATTCGCCAAGTTGCATCGGGGCGATTTGGGGTAACACCAGAGTATCTTGTAAATGCCGAAGAGCTGCAGATCAAAGTGGCACAAGGTGCAAAACCGGGCGAAGGTGGGCAACTGCCTGGCTTTAAGGTAACAACCTATATTGCAAAACTCAGACACACAACACCGGGCAAAACACTTATTTCACCACCGCCACACCACGATATCTACTCTATCGAAGATTTGGCACAACTAATCTTTGACCTTAAACAGATTAACCCAACTGCAAGAATTGGGGTTAAACTTGTATCTTCTATTGGTGTTGGTACAATTGCAGCAGGTGTTGCAAAAGCATATGCAGATCATATTGTAGTATCTGGAAGCGAAGGTGGTACGGGTGCAGCACCAATTACCTCTATTCGCCATGCAGGGAACCCTTGGGAGATTGGGCTTATAGAGGCACAAAATGCACTAAAAGCCAACCACTTAAGAGAGTTTGTAAGTTTAGAGACAGATGGTGCTCTTAAAGCTGGTCGAGATATTATCGTTGCTGCCCTACTTGGTGCCGAGAGTTACGCCTTTGGTACAAGTTTAATGATGGCTGTTCGATGTATTTTCTGTAGAAGCTGCCAAACAAACACATGTCCTGTTGGTATTACGACTCAAGCCGACGAGTATAGGGCAAAATATAAAGGTGTTGTTGCAAAAGTCAAAAACTATCTCATGCTTGTAGCTACTGATGTACGGGAGTACTTAGCATCTATGGGGTATAAGAGTCTGGATGAACTGATAGGAAGAAACGACCTTCTTGCTGCAAAAGAGAACGACTTTGCCAATAAATTTGACTTCTCTGCCCTCTTTGACCAGGTTGAAGGTGTGAATAGAAGAGAGAAAGAGTTTAATGAGCCATTCGATAAAAACGAGTATGAAAAAGAGCTCTTAGAGAAAGTACGTGAGACTATTAAAAACCCTAACTACAAATCAGTAGTAAACACAACAATTACAAACCTAAACAGAAGTTTTGGTGCTAGAACAAGTGGCGAAATTGCTAAATACTACGGCGATGAGGGCTTAGAAGATAATAGCATTGTATTTAACCTAAAAGGAATTGCAGGGCAGAGCTTTGGGGTGTTCTTAAGTAAAGGTATTACACTTAACCTCGACGGTGTAGCAAACGATTACGTCGGTAAAGGTATGGCAGGCGGAAAAATTGTTATTAAGCCAGGTAAAGGTACTGGTGCCGGAAATACTTGCCTTTATGGTGCGACTGCCGGTAAACTCTTTGTTGCCGGAGAGGTTGGCGAGCGATTTGCGGTAAGAAACTCTGGTGCTGTTGCAATTGTCGAAGGTACAGGTGACCACCCATGCGAATATATGACAGGTGGAGAGGTTATTGTACTTGGGCAAACCGGTATTAATTTTGGTGCCGGTATGACAGGTGGCGTTGCTTTTGTTTACGATAAAGAGCATGAGTTTGTCGATAAGATAAACCCTGAACTCATCGAAATTAGAAGAATCGATATCGACGAAAACGAAAAACCAAAACTCTACCTTAAAAAGAGACTACAAGAATACGTAAATGCAACCAACTCTAAGGTAGCAGAACATATTATCGACAACTTCAGAAGCGAAGTAAGACACTTTTGGCTCGTAACTCCAAAAGATAACCGCCCTCCACTAGATCCTAACGATATGGATTAATTCGTGGAGCCCCTCCACGAATTTTAAGGTAGCTAGATGCGCTGTGATAAAATGACTCCATTTATCGTAATGGATATTGTCGCCAAAGCGGCTAAAATCAAAGATGCTATACACTTTGAAGTCGGGCAACCAGACCTGTCACCCTCCCCCAAAGTAAAAGAGGCACTTAAACGGGCAGTAGATTTAAACCAATTTGCCTATACACCAAGCAATGGACTCTTAGAACTCCGCCAAAAGATAGCCCAACACTACCGAGAAAGCTACAGTGTCAGCGTCTCACCAGAGCAGATTTTTCTAACACCTGGCAGCAGCGGCGCATTTTTAATTGCATACTCTCTTACACTGGGTGTAAACGATAAGCTAGGACTCAGTGACCCTTCCTATCCATGTTATAAAAACTTTGCCCACATACTCAATATAGAACCTGTTTTTATGAATGTCAATAAAGAGAGCAACTATCAACTACAAGTGAGCGACCTTCAAAAAGTCTCTATCGATGCCCTACAGATATCATCCCCTGCAAACCCAACAGGAAATATATACACAAAAGAGAATCTCGCCTCATTAATCGACTATTGCGACCAAAAAGAGATCGCCTTTATCTCAGACGAACTCTACCACGGCTTACACTACGATGAGCCTGCACATACAGCCCTGGAGTTTAGCAAAAAGAGCTTTGTCATTAACGGTTTCTCCAAATACTTCTGTATGCCAGGTTTAAGACTAGGCTGGATAATTGTTCCAAAAGAGTATATAACACAGGCAGAGATAGTTGCACAAAACCTCTTCATCTGTGCCCCAACCCTCAGCCAATACGCCGCCCTAGAAGCCTTTGAGGGCGACTATTTAAAACATATAAACAAAACTTTCATAGAGCGCAGAGACTACCTCTACACAGAGCTCTCTACTATATTTCAAATAGACGCCAAACCCCAAGGCGCCTTCTACCTCTGGGCAGATGTCTCCAAATACACCGACAACAGCTTCGAATTTGCAAAAGAGCTCCTAGAAAAGATAGGCGTAGCCACCACGCCGGGCATAGATTTTGGAGCAAACCAGACAAACAAATACCTCCGTTTTGCCTACACAAGAGATATAAAACATATGACAGAGGGTGTAAAGCGGTTAAAGAGCTATCTTCTAGCATAATATTACAATCATTAAAAATCCATGTAAAATTTGGTGCATTTGAGATTTTAGGAGAAAGATAGTCTTGGTACTATTTCGTCAAGAAAATAGAACTGTCTGAGGCGTAGCCGATTTTCTATTTGTAGAAATAGTATCAAGACCATCCATAAAATCTCAACTCCGCACCGATTTTTTTTGCTTCGTTTTTTCTCTTGTGGAGCGAAGCGGTGTCAAAGTATCACTCTCTTTGAGAAAAAATGAAGGTTCAAGTAGTGAAAAACTATAAAATATCTCCATAAAAATTAGCTAGTTTACCCTTCAACGGTATTAAAAAAAATGGACGTAACAAACCCACTTAGAGGAGCAAACTCACTTTTAGACAAATCACATAAACCTGTATCTTCTCCATTATCAACAAAAGAGAATTGAGCTTGATTTCGATTTCGAGGTTTTTTAGAAAATTTAATATAGGCTTCTACTTCATGTTTATCTATGGCTCTTTTTTCAATGTCGGGTACAGACTTGGTTAAACCCGGATTATCCAATAGTCTATTGCATTATTCAGGTTAAACTATACCCTACTCCCGATACATTTATAACATACCCCTTTCCAAGCGCTTTGCGTAGGTCTCGTACAACTGTTCGTAGAGCGCAGAGGCTCATCGATTGGCTGCCCCATACATTATACTCTATCTCTTCGTAGCTATAGGTTCTCTCTCTATCTTGCATCAGTAGCTTTAAGAGTAAGTTCTCTTTTCGGCTTAAAGAGAGCAGTTGCCCCTCTTTAAGCACTTGACCCTTTTGAATATTTACCTCTAAACCATCCTCTAAAATGCTCTTGTCTAAATTTTCTCTCTCTAGCTTTTGAAGATAACTCTCAAAACTCTCAAACATCTTCTCCTCATCAATGGGTTTGACAATATACCTATCTACACCTTGATGAATCGCCTCTAGCAGAAGCTCTGTATCTGTATGCGCAGAGACAATAATTGTATAGACTTGAGACCCTCTGGCTAAAAGGGTCTCTATTAGCTCCAAACCATCCATATTTGGCATCTTTAAATCTGTCATCATAAGATCTGGAAGATGCTTTTCATAAAGGTCTAGTCCCTCTAATCCATCTTCTGCACTATAAACCTCTTTAAAAAAGTGCTCTAATATCGCTGCTATATTTCGGCGAATAACACTCTCGTCTTCAACAAGTAGAATGCTCTTCTCTTTGAGTTGTTCAAACTTTTTCATCGCTTGCTCCTTTTAGTGGAAGTATAATTATAAAGTTTGCTCCTACTGCACTATTTTTAACAATAAGTGACCCCTCCATATGCTTCTCAACTATCTCTTTGGCAATATATAGACCAATGCCGGTACCCTCTCTTTTTTTGGTTGTAAAATAGGGTTCAAATATCTTATCTAAATACTCTTTTTCAACGCCACCTGCATTATCTTTAATTGAGCAGCAGAGATTGGCATCGTAATCCATATAGAGATGTATCTCAATTATCGGATTAGCAATATCTCTACTAATTAAAATATCTTTGGCATTAGAGATAAGGTTTAGAACCACTTGCGAAAACTCATTAGCATATCCATAGAGTTCAAACTCTTGCGAGGCAAATTGTAAAAACTTTATGTTTCTATCATCGAGTGACGCCTTAAGTATTTGATAGGCTCTATCTATCTCGATAGCTGGAGAGAAGAGACTCTTCTCTTTATCTGGCTTAAAAAAGTTTCTAAAATCATCTATAGTTTGAGACATATATAGCAATTGAGTATTTGCCTCTTGCATACGCTCATCTATAAAATTCTTATCTACACCGTGCGAGATGGCTGTCCATTTTATGTTCATCATAATTGCACTTACAGCACCTATGGGTTGTCGCCACTGGTGTGCAATGTTTCCTATCATCTCCCCAAGTGCAGCCTGTTTTGATTGCTGAATAAGCATATCTTCATTCTCTCGCTGCTTCTTTAGCTCCTCTTTCACACGGCTATGGAGGTTTTGATTAAGGCTGTCTAACTCTTTTACTTTATCCTCAAGAGTGTTATTAAGGTTAGATATCTTAGACTCATCTTTATGTCGCATACTCTGGTACAAAATAAGAGTTACAATGGTACCAATGGCTGCCAAGATAAGGAATAAAATAGTTTGATTCTTATCTTTATGTATCTCATTCAGGCGTCGAAACTCGGCAGCTGCATCAAAAGAGACACTAATACCTCCTCGCACATCACCAACTTTATACCCCTGCTTTTTATGGCAACTCATACACTCTGGCTCTACTTTTAATGCACCCATAAACCTAAAGAGATTATTATCTATCTTCCAATAGTATGGAGTATCTACATTTTTTTCAAAAAAATCAAGAATCTTCTTCTCATCTTCATCGGGAGCGTTATGTTTATTGATCAACTTATTACTAGTAATCTTTAGCTTAAAGCCATTTCTTCTACTTGCAATATCTGATATTTGACGGGTCATAAACGCTGGATTCACCCAGACAAGGGTCTCATTTTTATCAGATTTTATAAAACCTGGATGCAGGTATGGGTTTGGTTTCATCTTCTCTGTTCGCATATATACACCATTATACTGGGCATTCCAGTGGCGTAAATCGACGATAAGATTAAAAATTGTAATTGCTTTGTTTTTTAAACTCTCTTTTAAGAGTTGCTCCTGTGTCTGGTAAGAGTTTTTTACGGTATACCCAATAATAAAAAAGAGCGAGAGTAAAAAGAGAATAAAAACATAGATAAGAGATTTTTTGATAATAGACCTTTTTTATCTTCATTATAGAGTAATTGCATAATTTTTAATCATTTAATTTGTATAAAATTTATTCAATTTATATTTTCCCTCGTTTTCCCCTCATTTTTTTAGGTCTAATATGAATGTAAAACATAAACCTGAGTTCAACGGAGTACCATTTTGCCCGTGCCTTCTAATAAATTTTAAAAATCATGGTACTCCTTTGAACTCAGGTAAAAAACAAAGGAGATTCACATGGCTTACGTAGAACCATCAGACCTGGCAGTTAAACTTGTTGATTCAGGAGAACAAAAAGTTTATATGTCAACCAAAGATACACTCATTAGGGCTTATATGGCAGGAGCAATCCTCGCTTTGGCAGCAATTTTTGCAATTACAATTGCAATGAAAACAGGCTCAGGGCTTTTAGGGGCAGCTTTCTTCCCAGTAGGGTTTATTATGCTCTATCTTTTAAAGTTCGATCTCTTAACAGGGGTTTTTACGCTCGTTCCACTTGCGTGGATCGACAAACGACCAGGTGTTACAATAGGGCAGATACTGCGTAACTGGGGTTTGGTTGCTTTAGGTAACTTTATGGGTGCCTTTACGGTTGCTGTTATGATGGCATTTATCTTTACATACGGTTTCGATACAGATGGTGGAGCAATTGCTAAAAAAGTAGCAGGTATTGGTGAAGCAAGAACTTTAGGATACGCTTCACACGGTACAAGTGGTTGGTTTACAGTGTTTGTTCGTGCAATCATGTGTAACTGGATGGTCTCTATGGGTGTTGCGGGTGCAATGATCTCTGCTTCGGTAAGTGGTAAATGGTTGGCAATGTGGATGCCAGTTATGCTCTTCTTTTTTATGGGCTTTGAGCACTCAATTGTAAATATGTTCCTTTTCCCATTTGCGCTAATTATGGGTGGTGACTTTACAATATCTGACTACCTTTTATGGAACGAACTTCCGGTTGCATTGGGGAACATGGTAGGTGGTCTACTCTTTGTTGGGCTTCCAATCTACTACACCCATGCAAAAACATCGGCAGCAAGAAAGCTAAAAGCATAAATAAAAAGGGTAGTCTTAGGAGCAAAAAATGACAAAACTAGAAATGACCGAAGAGATACTCTCGGCAAAAAAAGAGAAAGCTCTAAGCTGGGAAGAGGTCGCCAAAGCGGTTGGTCTCTCGGCAGTATTTCTAAGCTCTACATCTCTGGGGATGAACAGTTTGGAAAAACCATATGCCGATAAACTCTGTGAACTTCTTGGTTTACCCCAGAGTATAGCAACACTACTACAAGAGCCCCCTTACAAAAAGTGGGATCAAACTATACCAACTGACCCTCTAATCTATAGACTCTATGAAGTAGTAGGTGTCTACGGAGAGACAGTCAAAGAGATCGTCCACGAGAAATTTGGAGATGGCATAATGAGTGCTATCGACTTTTCACTCGATATCGACAAAGAGACTCACCCAAGCGGTGACCGGGTAGTTATTACCCTTAACGGAAAATACCTTCCTTATAAATCCTGGTAACTGATCCAGGGTTTATCAACACTATGAAACAGTTAAGCCTCTCAATAGGCGAGTACTCCAGCCAAGGGCGCAAAGCTATAAATCAAGACTTTTATGATATTCGTATTCCCCCCGAACCTCTCTTAACAACCAAAGGTATTGCGATTGCCATTGCTGATGGTATTAGTAGTAGCAGGGTGAGCCAAGAGGCAAGTAAAGTATCGGTTAACTCATTTTTAGAAGACTACTATAGCACCTCAGAGGCACTCTCGGTTAAAAAGTCAGCACAGCAGGTCATCTATGCTACCAACTCGTGGATATATGCTCAGAATCGACAAAATCAATACCACTTGGAGAAAGATAGAGGTTATGTCTGCACCTTTACAGCTATGGTTATCAAATCCAATAGTGCCTATATTTTTCATGTCGGCGATGCCAGAATCTATCGCTTACGCGATGGGGTGCTTACACAACTGACCCAAGACCATCGCATTTGGGTTTCGAAAGAGCAGAGCTATCTAAGCCGTGCAATGGGTATAGACTCTGACCTTCGTATCGATTACGCAAGCTACGATATCCAAGAGCGTGACCTCTATCTCTTTATGACCGATGGTGTTTATGAGTACCTCTCTAGCTCAAAGATGGTAGAGATGGCAAAAAGTTATGCAGATGATTTACCTGCAATGGCAAAAGAGATGGTCGAGTATGCCTACACTCAAGGTAGTGGTGATAATTTGACACTCCAAGTGGTACATATCGATACCCTAGCCGAAAAAACGTTAATCGACATTCAAAGAGCGGCTGCACAAAAGCCTTTTCCACCTACTCTAAAAGCGAGAGATGAGTTTGATGGTTATACTATTGTTCGCAAACTCAGCGACACCCCTCGAAGCCGTGTCTACTTAGCATTAGATAAAAGCAATCAAGACCCTGTAGTCCTTAAAGCTGCCTCTTTGGAGTTTCAAGAGGATAAAGAGTATATAGAGCGCTTTCTGCTTGAAGAGTGGATTGCTAGAAAGGTTAAAAGTGCCTATTTGCTTAAAACTTATCAGCTCAGTAGAAGACGCAACTATCTCTACAATGTATCAGAGTATATAGAGGGGCAAACACTCAGACAGTGGATGCACGACAACCCCACCCCCACGCTCGAAGAGGTTAGAGCAATTGCAGAGCAGATATCCAAGGGGCTATTGGCAATGCACCGATTAGAGATGGTTCATCAAGACCTTCGACCAGAAAACATTATGATCGACAAAACCGGTAGTGTAAAAATTATAGACTTTGGCTCAGCAAAGGTAAAGGGCATTAGAGAGATAAATACACAACTTCAAGAGGAGGAGATTTTAGGAACCCTCCAATACTCAGCTCCAGAGTATTTTTTAGGAGAGCCCGGAACTTACCGCTCAGACCTCTTCTCTTTGGCTGTTATTATTTATGAAATGCTCTCCCAAAAGCTCCCCTACGGTACCAAAGTTGCAAGAACTACCAGCAAATCACAGCAGAAAAAGCTAAAGTACAAATCTCTCTACACCGAAGAGTCAGGCACCCCAATATGGATAGATGAAACAGTGCGAAAAGCTCTGCAACCGGACCCACTCAAACGCTATAGCGAACTCTCAGAGTTTCTCTACGATTTACGACACCCTAACCCCGCATATCTAAAAAAATCACGTCCCCCTTTAAAAGAGCGCAACCCTACCGCTTATTGGCAAATAGTTGCACTTATCGAAGCTTTGGCTATAATTTGGCTTCTCTATATGCAAAGCTAACTGCTTCTGTTTCGCCAAAAGAACTAATACTTAATCCAAATTATAACATACAAGGTAAATATCTTCATCCAGGTTAATATAGATTCTATTTTAGCACCCCTAAATTTGCCATAAAGTTTCTTGCTATAATTTGGCTTCGCTCTTTAAAAAAGTCTCCAACTCTTGGTTCGTATACTCTATCTATCGCCACTGCAAAAAGGTGTAGCCATTGGGCAAATGCCTCTTTTGTTAAATCCATACCAAAATGGGCTGCTAGTGGGTTACCATTATAGTCGCCGTCTCCAAGCGCCATGGAAGACCAAAAGTTGCTTAAAAGTTCTAAATGCTCCTGCCAGATTGGGCTGTTAATATCGTCGCCTAACTTTTCTATAAAAAATGGACTTACTATTTTATCTGCAAGTATAGTTGGGTAGAAAGTTTTTACAAGTACAGCTATACTCTCTTGATTGATGGTATTATATTTCAATATTTTTCCCTTTTTTACCAAAAGATAGCATATTTAATATTAAACCCGGAATATGCATTAGAGATTACTGAGCTCTACACAAACCATTGCACTGTATGCACTTACGGAGAAACCATCGATGCACCTATGGGTGCACCTCAGGTTTTCCGTAAATACCTACAGCACAAGT
>JANTGQ010000020.1 GCA_024762845.1 Nitratifractor sp.
CATGAGGTTATTGGACGAACTGGCAAAAGTGGTTTGGCACTTGGAGACCATTTACATTTTGGAATTTTAGTGCAGGGTGTTGAGGTTTATCCATTGGAGTGGATGAACAAAAAATGGATAAAAGATTATATAATGGCAGTTTTTCAAAAAGCTGACAAAAAAATTGGGTATAATTAGGGAGAATTGCAAAAAGGGGCGTTGAGAATGTTGCAGCAAACTATAGAAAAAAGTGTTGAGGTAACTGGTATTGGGCTACATAGTGGGGAGCCTATTCGTTTAATATTGGAGCCGGCGGCTACAGATAGTGGAGTTAGATTTATCCATGCATATAGTGCAACAGAGATAGAGCTAAAACCCGAAAATGTTACAGAGACAAAGCTAGCAACTGTAATAGGTAGACGCCCAAACTCGATATCTACTATTGAACATTTTTTATCAGCCCTCTATGCATATAGTATAGACAACCTGAAAGTGACTGTATTTGGAAACGAAATGCCTGTTATGGATGGGAGTGCTGTATCTTTTTGTATGCTTTTGGATGAAGCAGGTGTAGTAAAACAAAATGCAAAAAAGTCTGTAATTGTAATTAAAAAAGAGGTTAAGGTTGAGCAAGATGGTAAAGTAGCACTTTTGAAACCTGCAAAGAGCCCCAAGTTTAATTTTAATATTGAGTTTGATCACCCTGTGATTGGAGCTCAGAGCTTTGCGTATAACTTTAGCAAAAGCAGTTTTATCAAAGAGATTGCAAGAGCAAGAACATTTGGATTTTTAAGAGATATTCAGTATCTACAGAGTATTAATCTTGCTCTTGGAGCGAGTTTAGAAAATGCGATTGGTTTAGATGAACACTCTGTTTTGAACCCAGAGGGTTTACGGTTTGAGAATGAGTTTGTAAGACATAAAATTCTCGACGCTATGGGAGATATGATGGTTTTGGGCTCCACAATAATCGGAGAGTACTCTGCAGTTGCAAGCAGCCATGAGTTAAACCACCTCTTGACCCTGAAACTGCTAGAGAGTAGTGACGCCTATGAAGTAGTACACTTTGGTACAAAAGTGCAGATGCAAGAGTTAACAAAAGTATTTGCATAAAGGGTGATAGATAGTAGCAGTTATTAATACTATTGCTTCTCCTTTGGAGGTAGCTGTTTATAGAGATGGTATACTTTTTAAAAGAGTGACTCTGGATGGATTGGCTTCTGATGAGCTCTTACCTCTATTGTTGGAACTTTTAAAAGAGGGTGTAAGTAGTTTTTTATATACAAGTGGACCTGGCAGCCATATGGCAACGAAGATATGTTACACTCTGTTGAAGAGTGTAGAAGTTTTAAAGGGTGTTCCGTTTTATGCTGTTAGTGGATTTGACCTAAATGGGAATGAACCG
The DNA here is from genome assembly GCA_024762845.1 of Nitratifractor sp. Taxonomy (GTDB): domain Bacteria; phylum Campylobacterota; class Campylobacteria; order Campylobacterales; family Sulfurovaceae; genus JAADEQ01. The sequence continues at coordinate 1,385 of JANTGQ010000020.1, forward strand.
ATTAAAGCGTTGGGAAAACTCTATTTTATCAAAGAAAAAGAGAATATAATAACGAAAAAGTTTCAAGAGGCAGTAGAGAGCAGCTTTGTTATGCCTGTGCGTTTAGAGCATCTAAAAGTTTTAGAGTGTAATGAACCAGATTACCATATAGCTGCTGTAAGATAAAGGGGATGAGTGTTAGTTTCGGTGCCGGCAACAAGTGCAAATTTAGGACCAGGTTTTGATACTTTGGGTCTGTCGATTAATTTACGCAACGAGATTGTAATCAAGCAGTCTCGTTTTTTAAGTGTTTCGACCAAAGGGGAGGGTGCTAGCAACCCCAAGATTAAACGAAACTCAATGTTTCTGAATATCTTTAACGAGCACTATAAGCGTCTAAGTGGCGGCAGATATAATACATTCCGTTTTGAATTTACGAATCGTATACCTATATCTCGAGGCTTAGGTAGTTCATCTGCCGTGATAGTGGCGGCGTTAACAGCCTCTCATATTGCAGCGGGAGTAAAGTATAACAAACGAAAGATATTAAATCTGGCACTTAAATATGAACCACATCCAGATAATATTACACCGGCTGTAATGGGTGGTTTTAATGTGGCGTGTCTACATGAGGGACGAGTCTATAGTAAAAAACATAGGTTGCCAAACTACCTTAAAGCGGTTTTGGTAGTGCCAAATAAAACTATCTCTACAAACAGGTCTCGCAATGTACTGCCTACAAGTTATCACAAAGATGAGGTTGTTTTTTCTCTCTCTCATGCTGCATATATGACAGCACTTTTTATGAATGAGTCTTGGGATCAGTTGCGAATTGCTGCTAAAGATAAGATACATCAGGATAGACGTATGTCAATGATGCCTGAGCTCTTTAAAGTGCAGTCGCTCGCACTTGAGAGTGGTGCTTTAATGAGTACACTCTCAGGGAGTGGTTCGACCTTCTTTACACTCTGTTATGAAGATGATGCAAAGAGTATTGCAGAGCGTTTAAGAGCCCAATTTAGTGATTTTAGAGTAATGGTATGCGATTTGGACAACTTTGGTGTTGTGAGTAAGCTATAGGAACTTGTGATATAATATTAATGAAAAAAAGAGTTCCTATCCGAATGTGCATAGTATGCCAAAAAAGGGAGTTGCAAAATAGTCTTATAAGAGTACAAAAAAGAGAGAACAAGGCTGTTCTCTACAGTGGTGAGGGTAGAAGCTTCTATCTGTGTAAAGCGTGCCTTAGTGGCAAACATATTAGTAATATTATTTCTGGTAGAATGAAAATTGATAAAAGAAGCGTAGAAGTATTATTGAAGGAGTTAAGTAGTAATGTCGAAGATTAAAATTGAAGAGGTGGCTCTGGAAGCTGGTGCAAATGATAAAGATGCACTTGAGAAAGCAAAAGAGTTAGGCTTCAAAGTAAGAGCAAAAAATAGCACAATTAATGAGCAAGAAGCAGAGATGCTAATGAATTATCTTATTTCTGGCAAGATGCCTGAGAAAAAATCAGTTGAGAAAAAACCTGCTGCGAAAAAAACTGTAGAGAAGAAACCTGCTGAGAAAAAAACTTCAGTGAAAGAGGAGCCAAAGAGTGAAGCCTCTACTGCAAAAGAAGAGAGAGCAGAGCTCGAAAGTGAAACTGAAGTGGTAGCAGGCGAAGAGAAAGTAGAAGTTGAGACAAAAGAGGCAGAAAAAGCAGAAGAGATTCAGCCAAAACCAGCTCCTAAAAAGCGTAAAGGTATTACTACAACTTCAAAAGAGCCACCGAAGGTAGAGGTGAGTGTAGAACCTCAGGCAAAGAAACAGCCACTCAAAAGACGCGGTATTACTATAGTTAAAAAGAAAAATCCAAAACCAATTAAGAAGGAAGAGCCTGCAAAAGCACTCTTCTCGCAAGGTATGGGAGCTCCAACACCTGCTAAAAAGAAGAGAAAAAAGACACCAGTATCTGCAAAAGAGAGTGGACAGCGCTTAGAGCTTGGAGAGAGAAACCTTGGTGGAACAAATGAACTCTATGAAGAGGAGGAGGTCGTTCTACTTGACTTCTCTGATAAAAATATCTATGAAGAGGCGCAGAGACAAGAGGTGCGCCGAAAAGAGGAAGCTCGTAAAAGAGCGCTGCAGGGTGGAAATCAGCACAATAATATGAATCGAACGCAGAGTAGATCAAGTGGACGAAGAAAAAAGAAAAAAAGAGATTATAAAAAAGAGATTGAACCAAAAGAGGTGGGTGTTGTAAAAATACCAGAAGATGTAAGGGTGTATGAGTTTGCCGAGAAAGTTGGCAAAAGTGTTGGTGAAATTGTAAAAGTACTCTTTACTCTTGGCACAATGGTAACAAAAAATGATTTCTTAGACAAAGATGCAATAGAGATACTTGCAGAAGAATTTGAAGTGCAAGTGGAGACAATTAACCCACTAGATGCATTAGATTATGTTGCTCAGTATGATGATGTTGAAGATGAAGTAGAGGAAGAGAGAGCACCTGTAGTAACTATTATGGGACATGTTGACCACGGAAAGACATCTCTACTCGATAAGATTCGTGAGACAAAAGTTGCTGCAAAAGAGGCTGGTGGAATTACACAGCATGTTGGTGCGTATCAGGTAGAGAAGAGTGGTAAGAAAATTACCTTTATTGATACTCCAGGTCACTCAGCATTTACAGAGATGAGAGCAAGAGGAGCACAAGCTACAGATATCGCAATTGTTGTAGTTGCAGCAGATGATGGTGTTATGCCACAAACAAAAGAGTCTATCTCGCATGCCAAAGCTGCTGATGTACCTATTATAATTGCCGTAAACAAGATAGATAAGCCAGAGGCAAATATTGATAATGTTAAATCGCAACTCTCTGAGCTTGGAATTATGCCTGTTGAGTGGGGTGGTGAGTATGAGTTTGCACCAGTCTCTGCCCATAGTGGCGAGGGGATTGATGAACTACTCGAGACAATCCTTCTACAAGCTGAAATTATGGAGTTGGTTGCAGATAAAGATAGAAAAGCCAAAGCGATTGTTGTTGAGAGTTCACTTGAGAAGGGTCTTGGGTGCGTTGCAAACATTATTGTTAAAAATGGTAGTTTAAGTGTGGGTGATAATATTATCGCTGGTACAACATATGGTCGTGTAAAGACTATGATTTTAGATGATGGCAGTAGAGCGAAAAAGATTGGTCCAAGTACTCCAGCAGCGATTGTCGGACTAAACGAGGTACCGCAGGCTGGTGATGTAATTGTAGGCGTAGAGAGTGAAAAAGAGGCTCGTGAAATTGCAGAAAAAAGAAGAGAGTTAGCAAGAGTAAAAGAGTTGTCAAAATCGACAAAAGTCTCTCTTGATGAGCTAAGTGACCTTATTGCAGAAGGGAAAATCAAGAAACTTCCTGTATTGGTAAAAGCAGATGTTCAGGGTTCTCTTGAAGCAATTAAAAAGTCTCTTGAAGAGCTTAAGAATGACGAAGTTGAGATTCAGATTATTCATAGTGGTGTTGGTGGGATAACTGAGAGTGATGTTCTCTTGGCGGATGCAAGTGAACACTGCTATATTATTGGCTTTAACGTAAGGCCAACAGGTGCTGTAAAAAACAAAGCCAAAGAGCTAGGTGTAGAGATTAAAACATATAATATTATCTATGGTTTACTTGATGATGCCAAAGCGCTACTTGGCGGTCTTATGAGTCCGGTTATTAGCGAAGAGGTTGTTGGTCAAGCAGAGGTACGACAGACATTTGCAGTTGCAAAAGTTGGTACAATTGCCGGTTGTATGGTTACTGATGGCAAAATCGAAAGACATCTTGGAGCGCGCTTGATTCGTGATGGTGTTGTTGTTTATACAACCCACTTAAGTTCTCTAAAACGATTTAATGATGATGTTAAAGAGGTCGGTAAAGGGTATGAGTGCGGTATTATGCTTGAGAACTACAACGACCTTAAAGAGGGTGATGTAATTGAAGTATTTAAAGAGAAAGAGGAGCAGGCTACTCTTTAAGGCCCTATTTGATAAATAGGTATAACTGCTCTATTTGTGTAGCATTGTATGCTATGCTACACGACTTTAATAGCTTTCTACAATTCATTCAGCGACTTTATTACTACTGTTTCAGTCTCAGTCTGTTGTTTCTAATACATAATTTGGCTTTAATAGTAGTGCTGGTGCTAGGTTGAAGAGTGGTATATATAATGTATCTTGTATAAAGGATAGGAAAAGATGAACCAGGCAGAGATAAAAAGAAAAAGAACAGAGGCGGTCTTAAAAGAGGTTTTACCAGAAGCCTTTGCGATGTTAGATGATACACAACTGCAAAATTTGGTTGTAACCGAAGTTGTCTGCTCTCGTGGAAGATATGATTCGAAAGTCTATCTTGATAAAACAGGGGTTGATGAGAAGTCACAGGGTGAGATTTTAGGAAAACTAAGACGAGTACAGGGATTTTTAAAGAATTATATTAAAGAGAGCGAAGGGTGGTTTCGGTCGCCAAACTTTACATTTGAGTTTGATGACTATATGGAAAAGGTAGCAGCAATTGATAAACTGTTTGAAAAGATAAAAGGGAGAGAGAGTGGCTCTAATTGATGATATTGAGAAAATTGTAAAATCTCATGGTGCACTACTTTATGATAGTGAAATCGTGCAGGAACATGATGATACCATCTATCGTATCTATATTCTAAAAGAGGGTGGGGTTAATCTTGACCTCTGTGCTGATATCTCAAGAGATATTTCGCCAATTTTAGATATTACGGCACCGGTCTCTGGTGAATATAGATTTGAAGTAAGCTCTCCTGGGATTGAGAGAAAACTAACAAAGAGTGAACACTTTCTACACTCTGTTGGCTCTAAGGTTAAGGTAAAAGTTTTGGGTGGTCAAAAGCTAAAAGGTGAGCTTATTGCTGCAGATGAGAAGGGTGTATCTATTCAAACAAAAGATGCAATAGAGAAGTTTGACTATAGTCAGTTAGGTACAGTTAAAACCTATTTCGAGTGGTAAGCTACCGAATTTGTCTGCTATTTGAACCCGGGTTAAAAGTGTGCCAGAGTAAAACTACTCTTGGCAGTAGCTTGCAAGTGTGCCAGCTTTCACACTTTTAAAATTCTCTTCTCCCGCCAGTACCCTAGCGATTTCGAGTGCAAAGCAGATTGCAGTTGCAGGACCTTGTGAGGTGATTACTCTCTCATCTATAACTACCCGCTCATCTACTCTATCTTCTGGTCTAATTTGCTCCTCTACACTTGGGTAGCAGGTATATTTTTTGCTTAAAACTCCAGCTGTATGGAGTGCATAGGGTGCAGCACACATCGCAGCAATCCATCTCTCTTTTGCCTTAAACTCTTTGAGCAGATTTTGCACAGTCTGATTTTCGGCAAAACGATTTGTTCCGCCCCAGCCGCCTGGAAGGATTATCATATCATACTCATCTGCAAAAGCGGTATTGAGTGGTATATCTGCCTCAATTGTGATACCATTGGCTCCAAGTACGAGGTTATTTGCAAACTCGTCGTTTAGGTATGCGCTCTGAACTTCGACTCCAGCTCTTCTTAGAATATCTATGATTGTTACAGCCTCTATCTCTTCAAAACCCTCTGCCAAGGGAACAATAACTCGTGCCATTTTATCTCCTTTTTTATAAGCTTTTGTGTGGGTCATCTTTTGGAAAATGGTTCCAGATTAGTTTTCCGCCACCTAGAATATGAAAATGGAGGTGCTTTACCTCTTGTCCGCCATCATCACCAACATTTGTAACTAGTCTGTATCCGTTTTTATCTAGACCCAGCTTTTTTGTTACCTCTTGTATAAATGGTGTCATTTTTGCCATTAGCTCACTCGGTGTCTCTTCGAAAGAGACTATATGATCCTTGGGAATGACTAATACATGTAGTGGTGCTGCCGGGTTTATGTCGTGAAAAGCTAAAAAGTTTTTATCTTCTAATACTTTATTACTTGGAATCTCTCCCTCTACTATTTTACAAAATATGCACATTGGCGCTCCTTCTATTTTTATTACTCATAAAAGTATAACATAATTCTAACGACACTCTAAAGAGCTTTTCGATACAATTGCAAAAATATCTAAAGTAGCTGTTTGGCGGGACTTTAGAGTAAACTACTACAAAGAGGTCAAATTGGAAGATTTAAAAGGAAAAATTGAAGCAACTGCCAATTTAGATGATTTAGAGTCTTTACGGGTTGAAATTTTTGGAAAAAAAGGGCTTTTGGCAGCAGAGTTTGCAAAGCTTAAAGATATTGCTTCAGAGAATAAAAAAGAGTTTGCAAAAGGGTTGAATGATAAAAAGATAGCCCTCACTGAAGTTTTTGAAGAGAAAAAGAGAGTGCTGCTAGAGATGGCTCTTGAGAAAAAACTTGAGAGTGAGAGAGTAGATGTCTCACTATATGGGTATGAGAGTACAAAGGGTTCATTGCATCCGGTAAAAGAGACTATGGATAAGATTATAGACTACTTTGTGGCACTTAACTTTAGCGTCGAGAGTGGCCCTCTTATAGAGAATGATTTTACAAACTTTGAGGCACTCAATCTTCCAAAGAACCACCCGGCACGCGAGATGCAAGATACATTCTTTTTAGCTGATGGTCAACTCTTAAGAACGCATACATCTCCAGTGCAGATTCGAACGATGATGAAAGAGAAACCACCTATTAGAATGATCGCACCCGGTGCAGTCTTTAGACGAGATTATGACTTGACGCACACACCAATGTTCCATCAGGTAGAGGGGTTGGTTGTCGATAAGACGGGTGTTGTGAGTTTTGCAAACCTCAAGGCGATTTTAACCGATTTCCTACACTATATGTTTGGAGAGGTAGAGGTGCGCTTTAGACCTAGTTTCTTCCCATTTACGGAGCCAAGTACCGAAGTGGATATTAGCTGTATCTTCTGCGAAGGGGAAGGGTGTAGAGTCTGTTCGCACACTGGATGGCTAGAGGTTTTAGGGAGTGGTGTTGTTGACCCGAATGTATTTGAAGCAGTGGGGTACGAAGATGTAAGTGGGTATGCATTTGGTTTGGGAGTAGAGCGCTTTGCGATGCTCCTGCATAGGGTGCCAGATTTAAGATCGATGTTTGAGGGTGATATTCGTTTATTGGAGCAGTTTAGATGATAGTAACAAGAAGTTGGCTAGAAGAGTATATAGATTTAAGTGATATTGATAACGGCAGATTAAGCGCAGCGCTTAACTCTATAGGGTTAGAGGTAGACGCAGTAGATGAACACACAATGCATGAAAAAGTTGTTGTTGGCGAAGTTGTAAGTTGCGAAAAACATCCAGATGCAGATAAGCTAAACGTTTGTCAGGTAAATGTTGGCTCCGAAATGGTGCAGATAGTGTGTGGTGCTGCAAATGTTGTAGATGCAAAGTTCGTAGCAGTAGCGACAGTTGGGGCAGTGCTTCCTGGCGATTTTAAGATTAAAAAAGCAAAACTTCGTGGTCTTGAGAGTATGGGAATGATCTGTTCAAGTAGCGAACTAGGACTTCCTGAACTTGAAGATGGAATTATGATTCTTGATGAGAGTATCGGAGAGTTGGAGCTTGGGAAGCCGCTTAATGAGTATCCTAAATTTGCAGATACTGTTATAGATATTGAGTTAACAGCAAATCGTGGTGACTGCGACAGTATACATGGAGTGGCTCGTGACCTTTGTGCAGCGTTTGATAAAGAGTTAAAGAGTTATGATTTTGAGGTAAAATCGAGAAATGTTTTGGGTGTTGCGCGTGAGTTTCAGGTAAATAGCAGCTGTAAGGTACCTAGCTTTTTCTGCTATAGCATAGTAGAAGAGGATGGTTTGAGAAGTAACTTTTTAGAGAGACTTCGTCTTGGCTTTGTGAAACAAGAGGCTAAAGATAACCTTGAGAGAGCAGTTGCCTATGCCAAACATGAGAGTGGAGTGCTCTTACGTGCTTACGATTACAATAAGCTTTCTAAGGGGAGTGAAGAGCCCGTATCTTTTGAGATTAGAGAGTGTGAGAACTCAACAATAGAGGTACGTTGTGCCAAAGAGCTTGTCTCAATAGCCGGTGTAAACCAAAATGATAACTCGAAAGCAAGTGAGAGTTCTGGAAAGATTTTACTAGAAGCTAGCTATGTTGACCCTGATTTTGTAGTTGAGGGAGTCTCTGCAAATAAGATAGAGAGTGATGAGCTCTACTACAACAGCTCTAGAGGGAGCGAGACAGATTTGGCATATGGTATGAAAAAGTTACAGCAACTGCTCTCTTGGGTAAATAGTGGCGTTACATTCTCAAGTGGAGAGGTGATAGCGTGCGAAGCTAAAAAAGGTTCGGTAATTTCTATTAAAACGAGTGAAATAAACTCTATTATAGGGAGTGAGATTCCTAAAATTGAGATAATAAATATACTCAAGCGTTTAGAGTTTGAGGCGCAAAAGGTTGATGATGATGTTTTTGCAATTACAATACCACCATTTAGACACGATATAAAAAATACTCAAGATGTTGCAGAAGAGATACTCCGTATTTATGGGATTGATAATATCGAAGAGAGAGCACTGAGTATAGTCGAAGCAAACAGAACAAATGCTACATATTTAAACTATAAAAGGCTTCGAGATATCCGCGAAAGGGCAGTTGGTGCAAACTTTTTTGAGGCGCTGACCTATGCATTTTCAAACAAAGAGTTACTGCAAAAGTATGGTTTTGGGCTTATAGATGAGTCGTTAGAGCTCTTAAATCCGATAGTCAAAGAGTTAAATACCCTTAGAACAACTCTTTTGGTAAACCTTTTAGAGGCGGCAAACCGTAATGTGAAGTATGGTAAAAAGCGTATAGGTTTATTTGAAGTTGGAACAATCTTTAACTCTCAAAGAGAGGAGAGTGAATCTCTTGGGTTTTTATTAAGCGGAGAGGAGCATAGAGCAAATGTCCACAACAGTGCAACTGTAGAGATGGTTGAGTTAAAGACTTTTGTAGAGAGAATAGGAGCAGTTATTGGTGAATTTAGACTTGAACCAATAGAGGCGGAAAATGGCTTAATGCACCCATATATTAGTGCTGCAATCATAAAGGGTGGGCAGAGAGTTGGATATTTGGCAAAACTACATCCAAAAGTTGCAGATGAGTTTAGTTTGAAAGATACATTTATAGCTGAAGTTATACTTGAAAAAGTGATGCCTAAACATATTAATGCACATGCACTATCGAATTTTCAGGCTGTAACAAAGGATCTCTCTGTATTGGTTGAGAAGAGTCTCTCTTTTTATAAAGTAGCTAAGGTTCTACAGGAGCTTAAAGTAGCAGAGCCGCTCTTAAGAGACTTCTATCCACTTGATATCTATGAAGATGAGAGCTTGGGGGAGAAGAAGAGTTTGACAATCCGCTTTACTCTACAATCTGACACTGCAACGCTAAGTGAACAGGATATGGAGTCTTTGATGGCAACTATTCTAGAGAGTCTGAAAAGTCATTTTGCTGCGGAGCTTAGATGAAAAAAGTTTCTATAGAGAAAGTCGGACAAGCGTTTGAGATAGAGTGTAGCGATATTGCTGCTGATAAATCTATTTCGCACCGTTGTGCAATGTTCTCTCTGCTTAGTGACCAAGTCTCGCAGGTGTCAAACTTTTTAATGGCAGAGGATACTTTGGCATCTTTAGATATTGCACAGCTCTTAGGGGCAGATGTCAAAGTTGAGGGCAGTAGTGTAACAATAACGCCACCTGAGCAGTTAAGTGAACCGTTTGATATATTAGATTGTGGAAATGCCGGTACAGGTATGCGCCTCTATTGTGGGCTTTTAAGCGCAATTGAGGGGAGCTTTGTTTTAACTGGAGATAAGTATCTTCGTAAAAGACCTATGGGAAGAGTGGTAAAACCACTGCGCGCAATTGGTGCAAAGATTGATGGGCGTGAAAATGGGGATAAGGCTCCGCTACATATTAGGGGTGGTGCTTTGGAGAGTTTTGAGTATGAGTCGCCGATAGACTCTGCGCAGGTAAAGTCTGCACTAATACTCGCTGGCTTAAATGCTGCGGGAAAGAGTTACTACCGTGAAAAGTTTTTAAGTAGAGACCATACCGAGAGAATGCTTCGGGGGATGGGTGCTCAGATAGAGAGTATCAAGAGAGATGGAAAAGAGTGGATAGAGATTACTCCACTTAATAAGCCACTCGATCCTCTGGAAATAACTGTACCCTCTGATCCATCGAGTGGATTCTTTTTTGCTGTTGCAGCGGCTATTGTGCCTGGAGCAAAAGTTGTTTTAAAGAGTTTAAGTCTTAACCCTAGCCGTATAGAGGCGTATAGGGTTTTAGAGAGTATGGGTGCGACTATTGAATACACTCTTAAAGAGGATAAATATGAGCCAATTGGGGATATAACAGTAAGTAACAGTGGTCAACTAAGTGCAGTGAGTGTTGAGTCAAATATTGCATGGCTTATTGATGAACTGCCAGCCCTTGCAATTGCAATGAGTGTAGCAAAAGGGAACAGTGTTGTAAAAAATGCTAAAGAGTTACGGGTAAAAGAGAGTGATAGAATCAGTGCGGTAGTTAATGCCTTAGAGAAGTGTGGTATAGTAGTTGATGAGTATGAAGATGGGTATAAAATTGAAGGCGGGAGATTAAAGAGTGCAACAATCGATAGCTGTGGAGACCATAGAGTTGCCATGAGCTTTGCTGTTGCCGGGCTGCTGTGCGGTATGGAGATAGAAGATATTGCCTGTGTAGATACATCTTTCCCTAATTTTTTTGATATTCTTAAACGAATTACAGGAGTGAGTTTTGAAAATTGAGTTAGCAAAATCGTATGGTTTCTGTTATGGTGTGAAGCGCGCAATAGATATAGCTGAGAAGAACCCAAAGAGTGTAACATTTGGACCACTTATTCATAACAAAGATGAAATTAACAGATTGGCAAATAACCACAATGTTGGGTTGGTTGAGTCTCTCGATGAAGCACTTGAACATGATACGGTAATAATACGGACACACGGCATAACTAAAGATAGACTACAAAGACTTAAAGCGGATGGAAAAAAGGTTATTAACGCAACCTGCCCCTATGTAACCACGCCTCAGCAAATTGTTGAAAAAATGAGCCAAGAGGGGTATACAATTGTAATTTTTGGTGATGAAAAGCACCCTGAGATACAAGGGGTTGCTAGTTATAGTGTCGCAGCTGAAAGAACCTTTACGGTGCTTGATAAGAGTGAACTCTCTGCACTGCCTTTAGGCGCAAAAGTTGCGCTTGTTGCACAGACAACAAGAAAGCCTGATGCTTACCAAGCCATCGCTGCAGAGTTGGTTGTAAGGGTACAGGAGCTGCGTGTGTTTAATACAATTTGTAATGCTACATTTGAAAACCAGGAAGCTACAGAGGAGTTGGCAAAAAAGTCTGATATTATGATAATAATTGGTGGCAAAAACTCTTCGAACACAAAGCAGCTTTTTTCAATTTGCCAAAACAATCTAGAGAGCTGTTATCATATAGAAAACAGCAGTGAGCTTGAGGCTTCGTGGTTTGCTGGAAAAGAGAACTGTGGCATAACCGCCGGAGCCTCTACCCCTGGCTGGATAATAGAAGATGTAACCAAGAAGATCAAGGAGCTAACTCTAACGCGATAATCTATGGCTGAAGTTTGCTTGTATAATATTTGGTAGACTTTAGCTCCATCTGCTCAATAGAGTAATAATTTCTCTTTACTTTCCCAAATCATTTCGAAAACCGATTTTTTTTACCCAATTTAAACAAAAAATAGTATAATGCTAGGCATATTTGGTAAAAGGGATAGGTTTATGAAATTCGAAGATATCGAAATTGAAGATGTAGATTTTGGAGCACTGCTT
>JANTGQ010000021.1 GCA_024762845.1 Nitratifractor sp.
TGATGCTAATAGATTTGGGGCGTAACGATGTAGGGCGAGTTGCTAAAGTTGGAACGGTAAAAGTGCCAAGTGTTATGCGTGTAGAGAAGTACTCTCATGTTATGCATATGGTATCAGATGTTGTTGCTACATTAGATGAGCAGTATGATATGTTTGATCTTTTTGCTTCTACTTTCACTGCAGGCACAATGACAGGAGCCCCAAAAATAAAAGCGATGGAGATTATCGCATCTTTCGAGGGCTTAAAGAGAAGTTTTTATAGTGGAAGTGTGGGCTACTTTGCATTTACTGGTGATATGGATTCTGCTATTGCTATTAGAACTGCTCTATTAACAGATGATAGAATTATCCTCCAGGCGGGTGCCGGGGTGGTTGCAGACTCTAAGCCAGAGCTAGAAGAGTTAGAGGTTCGTAATAAACTAATGGCTCTTATTGCAACACTTAAAGAGATGGAGCAGTTAGACGAAAATGAGAAGGTAGTTTTATTAAGAGAGGTCGATTAATGCAAAAAAAGTATGCCATTTTTGGCGACCCGGTAGAGCATTCACTCTCTCCTCTCATTCATAACAGTGCATTTGAAGCGTTGGGGATTGACGCAAAATACTATAAAATACACCTTAAAGATGGCACAAAGCTAAAAGAGAGATTTTTTAAAGAGGGACTCTGTGGAGCTAATATAACTGTACCACACAAAGAACAAGCGTTTATGGCAAGTGACTATCTTGACCCTTTTGCCAAGAGTGTGGGTGCTGTAAATACGCTTGTTTTAAAAAATGGTGCCCTTTACGGATACAATACCGATGCACCGGGTTTTTTACGCTCTATAGAGAAATTTGATGATATTAAAACTATACTAATCTTAGGTGCAGGTGGAACTACAAAAGCTAGCTCTGTTACTCTGCGTGATGCCGAATACAGAGTAACTATTCTTAACAGATCAAGTGGTAGGTTGCAACCTTTTATAGAGAATGGTTTTGAGTGCTATAGTTTTGATAACTTTAAAGTAGGGCAGTATGACTTAATAGTAAATATGACATCAGCTGGCTTAAGCGACGACTCTCTGCCAGCTCCTAAAGAGTTGCTTGAGGAGCTACTTTCAAATGCAAAAGCAGTAGTCGATATAATTTATGGCAAAGAGACTCCATTTTTAAAACTTGCTAAAGCATACAACTTACCATTTAGCGATGGAAAAGAGATGCTAATACAGCAAGCAGTACTGGCATTTGACCTCTTTATAGATGGAGAGTATGACTTAGAGAGAGTAGAAGCGATAATGCAAAACGCTATTGCTTCATAAGTGGAGTAAGATTAACTTAACTCATCCACCATATTAAGTATAAAGTCCGCACTTACTTTTGCAGACTTTTCCATAAATGTATCGAAATCAACACCAGCATCACCATCTGCACTATCGCTTATAGCTCTTAGAATAAAGAATGGAGTGTTCAATGCGTCACAAACTAGCGCTACACTGTATCCCTCCATCTCTAAAGCGTCGGCATTAAATGTATCTTTTATCCACTCTTTCTTTTCGCTTGAACTGACAAATTGATCACCTGTTGCAATTGTTCCCTCTTTGAGTGTTATATTTTTCTCTTTTGCTACTTTTTGAGCTATAGAAATGAGGTCATTATCTGGATAAATATAAATTTGTCCCTCAGGTACAAAGCCATGTGGGTGTCCAAAGACTGTAATATCTAGGTCGTGTTTACAAAGCTTATCTGCGTAAATTAGGTCACCAATCTTAAGCTCTGAACTAATTGCACCTGCAACCCCACTAAAGAGGAGCATATTGCACCCAAAGTGCTCAATAAGTACTGTAGCAGTAAGTGTAGAAAAAGCACAACCAATTTTAGAGTATGCAATGACTAACTCTACTCCTTTATATTTTGCTTTAAAGTATCTATTGTCTGCGTAATCTATACGGGTAATATCATCGAGCTTCTCTAAAAGCGGCTCTATCTCTTCTGGCATCGCACCAAGAATGGCTATTCTCATTATAAAGTTTCCTTTTATTGCTTTCGTTGACGAAATAATACCAAATTTACAATTAAAGGTTATTAGGGTAAATGGATAGTTGTTAGTACCTGGCAAGAGAATTATTAATAGTGTTTTTATTTCTTTACTTCCCACTAATGTGCGAATGAATATTTTTGAAGATAAGGAAGATGTAAAAAAGATATTGCTTTTAATTCACCCTCTATTCACACTGTGAATTTAGTGTGAATAAATGGGAATACTTTTGATTATAGCTCTTTTAGTGCCTCAATTGTTTTTTCGAGTGTGTCCATGTTGCTAATGTTGAAATGTGGTTTTTTGGTTAGTTTTTTGTTTAGACCCTTAAGGACGTTTCCGTGTCCGAACTCTATGTAGCAGTCTACTTCGTTATCGATTGCTTGGATAGATTGTTTGTAGAGGACTGGTTTTACTAGTTGCTCTGGTAGAAGAGTAAGGGCTTCAGCTGCGCTGTTGTAGGGTTTTGCAGTTACGTTTGAGATAACGGGTGCAGTGAATGGCTCTTTTATTACTTTTTCAAGTTCAGCTTTAAATGGCTCTTGTGCGCTTTGGAGTAGTGGGCAGTGGCTGGCTACACTCATGTTTAGTAGCATTGCTCGTCTTGCGCCTGCCTCTTTAAGTATTGGTTCTAGTGCTACGAGGTCATCTTTCATACCTGCGATTACTATTTGACCATCTGAGTTGTAGTTCACTGCCCATACTTGGCTGCCGGCATCTCTTGCATCTTGGCAGAGTTTTTCTACTGTTTCATCGTCTAAGCCCAGGCTTACTAACATACCTACATCTTGCGCTTTGCAGGCATCTGACATTAGTTTTCCGCGTGTGTGTACGAGTGCAACTGCATCGCTGGCTTCTAGTGCATCTACTGCTGACAATGCGCTCAGTTCGCCTAAAGAGTGCCCTAAAGCATAAATTGGTGTTAGTGGCATAGCCTCTTGAAAGAGTTTGTGTGCCATCATACTAACAAGCAAAATTGCCGGTTGTGTGTACTCTGTAAGGGAGAGTTTATCGTTTTGGGTAAAGAGCAGTTCTTTAAAGTCAATACCTGTTTTTGACTCTGCCTCTTGCAGAAGTTTTTGTGCTGTTTCGCTATTTTTATAAAAATCTTCTCCCATACCGACAGCCTGAGAGCCTTGTCCGGGAAATAGAAACGCGCATTTAATAGACATGCTAATCCTTTAAATAGTTTTGGTAAATAACTCCATCAATCGAAGCTTTAGCAGTAGTCTCTAGCTCTTCATCGTCTGAGATTACTGCTAAAACTTTTAGATCCCAAAGGTAGTTATCTGCAATGTTCTGTACCACTTTTGCCAACTCTTGCTCGCAAACAAGGTAACTGGCACCTAGTGCATTTGCAAAGAGTGCCTCTTTTAAAGATGTAATTTTTACTGCATACTCTAAAGAGTTTGTACCACAATGTTTAGCCAATGAAAAAGGGGCTTTAAAATTAGGAATATATAAGATATCGTTAGGGCTTGTTTTAGAGATATCTTCTATACTCTCTACTTTTTTAAAGAGCGGTGTCTCAATAAAAGCGTTTCCAAATATCAGCACTATTATCCTTTAATGCACTCTTGGCAGTAGAAGCATTCGCCCTTTTTAATTGCCTCTTTTTGTGTAATATATACACCGCATTTACAGCACTCTACTAAAGTATTATCCTCTTTCTCTCTGTTCTCTTTACTCTTTTTTGTCGGGAGCCTAAATTCACCTCCAAGAGCTCTATATATTAGGTAGAGAAGAGCAGCGACAACTATTATTTTAAGTATCATTTTTAATCTGCTTTATCCATAGATAGTTTCGTTTCTTTTTTTGAACTATATCATATTTGAGCTGACTATCAAGTGTTTTTATCTCTTTGTAGACGTTGCTGCCTTTATAGAAGAGATATTCTGTTTCGTTACTGCTAACTTTCTTTGTTAAATCTAGCAGTAGTTGTGTATTTGTAACTGCGCGCGAACTAATAAGATTAAATGGTTCTGCCTGCAGGTTTTCTACTTTGTCTTTAAAGACACTTAGGTTTGGCAGCTCTAACTCTTGCCCCATAAGACGCAAGAACGTGGCTCTTTTATTAATTGGCTCAGCCAGATCGGTTGTTGTCTCTTCCCAGATTAGTGCAAGGAGCAGTCCGGGGAAGCCAGCACCTGTTCCGACATCTAAAAGCCTTTTGGGTTGGGGTATAAACTGAGTAGGCACTATGGAGTCGATAATGTTCTCTACAATTGCCTCTTTAGTTTTTGCACCGCTAATATTGTGTACACGGTTGTACCACTCTAGTTTATCGCTAAAGAGTTTTAGCTTCTCTATTTGAGTGGGGCTAAGCTCTAGCCCCTCTTTTGCTAATGCCTGCTCTATCATAAAAGGTGTCCCATCTGCTCTTTTTTAGTTTTAAGATACTCTTTATTATGTTTGTTTGGTTGAATGATGATTGGTACTCTTTGGACTATTTCGAAACCCGCAAGAGTCTCTAGTTTTTTTGGATTATTGGTAAGGAGTTTGAGTTTTTTTATCTTAAAATGGTTGAGTATTTTAACAACAATATCGTATGTGCGCTCATCAGCTCTAAAGCCTAGTTGGTGGTTGGCTTCGATAGTGTTTAAGCCGGTATCTTGCAGAGCGTAAGCGTTAACTTTGTTAAAAAGACCGATATTTCTACCCTCTTGGCGGTGGTATATAAGTAGTCCACCCTCATTAGCGATCTGCTCGAGCGCGCTGTGGAGCTGCTCGCCACAGTCGCACTTTTTGGAACCTAAAACATCGCCTGTTAGGCATTCGGAGTGTACGCGAACCAGTGGAGTATCAGGGATTGGGTCTGTATATATTGCCAAGTGCTCTTGATTGCCCTCTTTAAAGCACTGTATTTTAAAATTCCCGTAAATTGTTGGTAAATTTGCAATATTTGAAACTTTAGCGTTTTTCAATTTTTTACTACCTTGTTTGCGTCAGTCTATACGATTTAAGCTAAAAATAAATTGGAATAAAGCATCAGTTAGAGATAGTGACGCGCTTTATTACACTATGAGACTGACGAAAGATTTAAGCAAATTATCTCGAAATATTCTTAAGAGAGAGCCTAACGGAATAGTGTAGAAGGGGAAAGTTCTCTATGAATAGGGTATAATTCTCCATTAAACCCGGATTTTGCATTAGTATCGTTAGAAAAGCATTAAGTGCTTGTGCTATGAGTGTTTGCAAAAAATTTGAGGTTAACCCGTAGGTTAATCGATAATTTTTTCTAAATGCTCATAGTGCAATGACTAATGCGGCTTCTGTGATTTTAATGCAAAATCCGGGTTATCACTTTTTATTTGGAGATAATTTGAAAACAGTTACAGTAGTAGATACATTTGCATTCTTTTTTAGAGCTTACTTTGCCCTGCCACCATTAAAAAGTCCTAGTGGCTTTCCTACTGGGCTTTTAACAGGATTTGTCAATTTTGTTCATCAACTACAGAGAGAGCACATGACAGACTATATTGTTTTTGCGCTCGATAGCAAAAAAGGGAATTTTCGTAAAGAGTTTTATGCTGAGTATAAAGCTAACCGACCTTCTCCGCCGGAGGATTTAATAGCACAACTAGGTGTTGCAATTGAGTGGATCGAGAAGATGGGCTTTAAGACACTAACAAAAGACGGCTACGAAGCAGATGATGTAATTGCTACTGTAATGAAATTTGCTAAAGAGCAGGGGATTGTTGGTAAAATGGTCTCTTCTGATAAAGATCTGTATCAGTTAATTTATGATGATCAGATTTTTCTCTACGACTGGGTAAAAAGAAAAAATATTGGTGTAGATGAGTGTGTAGCAAAATTTGGTGTAAAACCAGAAGATTTTGTAGATTTTCAGGCACTGCTTGGTGACACTTCGGATAATGTGCCTGGCGTAAAGGGTATTGGGGTTAAAACTGCATCGAAGATGATAAACGAGTACCATACACTTGAAGCGCTCTATAAAAATATAGAAAAAGCGGGAACAAAGAGAATCCAAAATCTGCTATTAGAGCACAAAGAGGAAGCTTTTATATCGAGAGATTTGGTCAAGTTAAGAGACGATATCTTTACAAGCTGCCCGCTTGAAGAGTACACTTTTGAGGATAAAAACTACCTAAGTGCCCTAAAAGATGAGTTCGAAGAGTATGGTATGAAGCAGGCTTTTCGTTACGCAAGTAGCGAAAAAGAGAGTGCAAAGCCAGTAAAAGAGGCCGAGAAAAAGGAGCAACACTCTTTTGAAGCGATTACCCTAGATAGTAAAGAGAAGCTCGAAGAGGTCTTTAAATTAATAGATAAAGAGGCTGTTGTTGCATTTGATACAGAGACAACTTCTCTCGATACCAAGAGTACCAAACTTGTAGGGTTTTCTTTTGCAGTTGATGAGCAAAAAGCTTACTATGTGCCAGTAGCGCACAGTTATTTGGGTGTGCCAGAGCAGTTGCCACTAAAAGATGCAAAATGGGCAGTTAGTAAGATACTAGAGTATAAAGTAGTGGGGCAGAACTTAAAGTTTGACTTTGAAGTTTTGTGGCACTATTTGGATATCGAGCCAAAAGAGCTGTTTGCTGATACTATGATAATGGCATGGCTGCTCGATCCGGGTAGTAGAGTAGGTCTTGATGCTTTGGCTAAAAAGTTTTTTAACTACGAGATGATTAGTTTTAAAAGCAGTGTTAAAAAGGGCGAAAATTTTTCGAGTGTTACGATAGAAGAGGCAACTAAATATGCAGCAGAAGATGCATGGATGACACTGAAACTCTATTGCAAACTTATAGATATGTATAAGTTAGGGGGATTAGAAGAGCTTTTTAACGAGGCAAAGAGTGTGGAGTATCCTTTTCTTTTGACGCTGATGCATATAGAGTCTTACGGTATTAAAATAGACACCGAGTATCTTAAAGAGTTTTCCGAGCACCTAAGCGAGGAGCTGCAGCAACTAAGCCAAAGAATCTATGAGTTAGCAGGCGGTGAGTTTAATATACGCTCTACACAGCAGCTAGGGCAGATACTCTTTGGCAAACTGGCACTGAAGGGCGGGAAGAAGACAAAAACCGGCTACAGCACCAACGAGTCTGTGTTACAGTCGTTGCGAGGAGAGCATGAGATTATCGATGAGATTTTAGAGTATCGGCAGTATCAGAAAATTCTTAGCACCTACGCAAAGCCACTTTTAAAGCTGGCAATGGAGAATAACGAAAACAGAATATATACTACATTCGTTCAAACTGGTACAGCTACAGGAAGGCTGGCATCTAAAGATCCAAACTTGCAGAATATTCCAGTGAGAAGTGAGCTTGGCAGACGTGTAAGACGGGCATTTGTAGCAAAAGAGGGGTATAGTTTAGTCTCTATAGACTACTCGCAAATTGAGCTGCGGCTTTTGGCGCACTTTAGTGGGGATAAGTCGTTACGAGAAGCTTTTTTAGAGGATAAAGATATTCACTTAGAGACTGCAATAAAACTCTTTGGCGAAGAAGCTGAGCAGAAGAGAAGTTTTGCAAAATCTATTAACTTCGGGCTGCTCTATGGTATGGGCTCTCGTAAACTTTCGCAAGAGCTTGGTATTACAGCATCTGAAGCAAAAGAGATTATAACAAACTACTTTGCCGCTTTTCCGACTGTTAAGAGTTATTTAGAGTCTATTCAAGAGCGAGTAAAACAGCAAGGGTATGTGGAGACACTACTAAAAAGAAGAAGAGTTTTTGATTACGAAGGTGCTAATGCAATGGCAAAAGCTGCAATACTGCGAGAGTCGGTAAATACTGTATTTCAGGGGAGCGCGGCAGATTTAATAAAAATGGCGATGCTCGATATAAAAAGAGCTATAGAGGAGGAGGGTCTTGATGCTAAAATTTTGCTCCAGATTCATGATGAATTGATTTTTGAAGTAAGAGAGTCCGAAGCAATAGAGCAAGCAGAGAGATTTGCTTATATGATGGAGAATATTTACCCACTAGAGGTGAAGTTAAAGTCCTCTGTAAGCATTGCCAAAAGTTGGGATAAACTTAAGTAGAACTTAAATTTTTTTACTCTAATTTTTGTTAAAATCGAATATAGCTTAAGATACTATAATACAAAACTAGAAAAATCCCTACCTGCAAGTTGGGTAGTTAATGGAGCAATATGATTAAGAAACTATTTTCCCTAAAGGCAGCGGTAATTGTAATGCTGCTTTTTGCATTTGCCATAGGATATGCAACATTTGTAGAGAATGACTTTGGCACGCAAAGTGCCAAAGCGCTGATATATAACAGCCGTTGGTTTGAGATTCTTCTCTTCTATTTTACTGCATTAGTAATATACAATATCTTTGCATTTAAAATGTATAAGCGCAGCAAGTGGGGACAATTGGTTCTACATACTGCATTTTTAATGATAGCTGTTGGTGCACTTTTGACCCGTTATGTTGGATACGAAGGTATTTTACATTTAAGAGAGGGGCAGAGCTCTAACAAAATAGTGAGTGATTATGAAACACTCAGTGTCGAAGTAAACAGAGATGGAAAGAATTATCTCTTTGACAGAAAGGTACTCTTAAGCTCACTTGGTGGGAATAGAGTAAAAGAGCATATTGATGTTGATGGAAAAGAGATAACGCTAGAGCTTGTAGATTATAAGCCTGCAGTAAAAAAAGAGATAGTAGAAGTAAAAGATGGTGGTAAAAGTTACCTGCAGTTTATGGTTGCAAGTGCTGGTGCACGCCCTGTAGATATTACTCTGCAAGAGGGTGATTTTAAAGACTTTGGCTCTTTTGTAATTGATTTTGGCTCTGGAAAAACCTTTACAAAAGCAACTGTTACCATTAGTAAAGATGGAGATAAGTTTCTCTTTAAACACCCTATGGAAGTGGCAAGTAAATCGATGGATACACTTAAAGATGAGGTGCTGCAAGCTGGAAGTGATGAGCTGAAAAGAAGAATGCTCTATAATATGAATGGAAACTCTTTTGTATTAAAAAAACTCTATACAAACAGTAAAATGGAGTATAAAAGCAGTGCATTAAAGAGTAGTATGCAGCTGCCAGATATGCTCAAACTGAGAGTCAGCAGTGGGCATAAAAGCACAACAACTACAATTTTTGGTAAAAAAGGAGCAGTTGGAGAGAGTCATATTATTGACCTTGATGGTATGAAGTTAAATCTTCGCTATGGAGCCAAGATTTTACAGATGCCATTTGCAATTAAACTCAGCGACTTTGAGTTAGAGCGTTACCCTGGTTCGCAGAGTCCTTCATCGTACTCTAGTCGTGTAATGGTAGTAGATGGGAAGAAGAGTTTTGACTACCATATATATATGAACCATGTCCTTGATTACAAAGGGTATAGGTTTTTCCAATCTTCGTATGATAGAGATGAGAAAGGTTCTATTTTGAGTGTAAATAATGACCCCGGAACGCTCCCTACCTATATTGGCTACATAATGTTGGCAATTGGATTTTTATGGAGCTTTTTATCAGAAAAAGGGCGTGTTAAGATCTTGTTAAACAAGTTAAAAAGATTAAAAGAGAAGAGTGCAACTATGGTAGCACTGCTTGCAGTTGTCGCAATTGGTATAGCAACTCCTGCAAAGGCAGCAAATATTGATGCATCTCTTTTAAGTAAAGATGAGTTGAAGAAAATAACAAGTATAAGTCGTGAGCATGCAGATAAATTCTCTAGGCTCATTGTACAGTCTAACGATGGTAGAATGGAACCTATGGATACACTTGACGAACAGGTGGTTCGTAAAATATCTTCGAAGCGTTCATTTTTAGGTTTAGATTATAATCAGATATTTTTAGGGCTTTTGGTTGAGCCTGATGCGTACTATAAGTTACGAATGGTAAAAATTGGGCATCCGCTGCTTGTAAAAAAGTTAAAACTTCCTAAAGGGAGCAGCTATGCATCTTTTCAAGACTTTTTTAGCGATGATAAACAGACCAACTATATCTTAACCAAAGATTTAGAAGAGGCTCGTCTAAAGCGCCCGGCGCATAGAAGCAAGTATGATAATGAGATTCTCAAAGTTGATGAAAAGCTTAATGTTCTCTATATGGCGACACAGGGGTACTTGCTAAAGCTCTTCCCTAAACCAAATGATACAACATATACATGGTACAACCCTCTTGATGCAATGAAAGCATTTCCAAAAAAAGAGGGGCAGGTTATACAGTATATCGTTAGCAGTTATCTAAAAAGTGTAATCGAAGGGATAGAGAGCAGCGATTGGATAAAAGCAGACAGCGCATTGGATGTAATGAAAAATTATCAAAAATTCTATGGGGCAAAGGTTATGCCCTCAAAAGATAAAGTTGAAGCTGAGATTTTCTACAATCGAGTAGATATCTTTACCAAGCTTATTCTTGCCTATATCATTATAGGATTTGTCTTGCTTATTACAGCATTTGCAGCAATTGTTAAGCCGCAGGTGAAGCTGAAACTTATAACAAAAGTAGCGGTAGGTCTGCTCGTCTTAACACTCTTTTTGCATACTGCAGGCTTGGTTCTTCGTTGGTTTATTGCAGAGCATGCACCATGGAGTAATGCGTATGAGTCGATAGTATACATTGCGTGGGCAACTGCACTTGCAGGGTTTGTATTTGCAAAACGTTCACCTCTTGCATTTGCTTCGACTTCGATTTTAACAGGGATATTCTTATTTGTTGCATTTATTAGCGAACTCAATCCGCAGGTTACTAACCTGGTACCTGTTTTAAAGTCTTACTGGCTTATGATTCATGTTGCTATTATCACCTCTAGCTATGGGTTCCTCGGGCTTGGTGCACTTTTAGGTATCTTTACACTTATCCTAATGGTTGTAAATAAGGGTCAAAAAAATGGGCATACACTCCTTGCTATCAAAGAGTTGACAATCATTAACGAAGTTACACTCTTCCTCGGCTTGGCACTTTTGACAGTCGGGAACTTTTTAGGAGGTGTATGGGCAAATGAGAGCTGGGGTCGCTACTGGGGCTGGGACCCAAAAGAGACATGGGCAGCGGTTACGATTTTAGTTTATGCAGCAGTGCTCCATATGCGTTTTATACCAAAGTTAAACTCTATTTATATCTTTAATGTGGCATCTGTCTTGGCGTATTTTAGTGTTATTATGACATACTTTGGAGTAAACTACTATCTAAGCGGAATGCACTCATATGCTGCAGGTGATCCTGTGCCGATACCTGTATGGGTCTATTTTGCTGTTGCGTCAGTTTTTGCACTTATAGCTGTAGCCTGGCGTTATAGGATAAATGCAAAAATATAGTGCACTCCATAAACGACTAGAAGTTGAGGTAGCAAAACGTAACAGCTCTTTGGAGCTTAGTTTCGAGAAACCAGACCCTCTCTTGGTGGCAAAGCGTTACAACAGTGAGTATATAGCGCTAATTTGTGCGCTATTTGGCTATGGTAATGCTACTCAGATTCTAAAGTTTCTTGACTCATTAGAGTTTGACTTGCTGTATCAATCTGAAACAGAGATAAAAAATAAGCTACAAAGACACTACTACCGTTTTCAAAAACCTCAAGATGTTATTGATATTTTTATTACAATAAAGCGTCTGATGGAATATGGGAGTATAGAAGAGATACTTTACAGCGAATATCGCAAAGAGCACAATTTAATAGCAGCTCTGTCAGTATTGATAGAGACCATTTGGAAACTGCACCCAAGCCAAAGTTACGGATATAAATTTTTTTTTCTTAAACCAATTGATGAAATTACAGGCAGCGGAACCTACAAGCGTTACTTTATGTACTTTCGCTGGATGGTTAGAAAAGATAATCTGGATATGGGTTTATGGAAAAAAATAGATAAAAAAGATCTTATAATGCCTTTGGATACACATACGTTTAATGTAGCAAAAAAATTAAAGCTTCTAAAGCGCAAAAGCTATGATCTCAAAGCAGCTATTGAGCTTACTGAGAGACTAAAACAGTTTGATAGCTCTGATCCGGTTAAGTATGATTTTGCACTCTATCGCTTGGGTCAGGAACAGATTGTGTAACTATGCCGCAGTTATTAGACTTTTTGCAAAACTTTATATGAGAGTATATTCCCTATTGCGGATCATCTTTTATTTAATATCCTTTTTACTTAGCTTTGGCTAGGACTTCAAGAATATTAAATAAAATCTAATGCACACTAAGAAATATCTTCAAAATATATAGTTTTGCAAGAAGTCTATTGGGAAAAAAAGTGCTTTAAAGAGTTTACACTATGGTTGTTAGAGGTGCCCTTAAGTAAGAATAAGGTATAATCGCCTCAATTTTTTTATTTAGGAGAGGTTATGGAAGAGACAGTATTTACCTTTATTGGTTCTCTATTTGGTCACGGTGCACCAATGGTAATTGGACACTTGGTTCTTGTTACACTTTTAATTTTAGGGGTAGTGAAATTAGCTACTGCAAAGCTCAATATTGTACCTAAAGGTATGCAAAACGTTGTCGAGCTATATTTAGGTGGTGTTTTATCAATGGGTAAAGATGTAGTAGGCGAGAAGTATGCTAGAAAATATCTTCCGTTAGTTGCAACAATTGGTCTTTTTGTTTTCTTCTCAAATGTTATAGGTATTATTCCTGGATTTGAGTCTCCAACTTCAAATATTAATGTTACACTTCCTTTAGCATTGGCTGTATTTGTATACTATAACTACGAAGGTATCAAGAAAAATGGTGTAGTACACTACTTTGCACACTTTATGGGTCCTGTACCTGCACTTGCACCATTGATGTTCCCTATTGAGATTGTCTCTCATATTTCAAGAATTATCTCTCTCTCTTTCCGACTTTTTGGTAACATTAAAGGGGATGACCTCTTCTTGTGGGTACTTTTAATGTTGACTCCATGGATTAT
>JANTGQ010000022.1 GCA_024762845.1 Nitratifractor sp.
CTCTCTTTTAATTCGTCTCTTGTAAGTTCGAATAGATCTTCGTTAAATGGTCCTACTAAATCATAACCACCCTTTTCGATACCATCAAGACCTGCAATCATAAGTACAGCAAATGCTAGGTATGGGCAAGAAGTACTATCTGGGAATCTTGTTTCAATTCTCGTAGCTTTTTCACCAGCACCATATGGAATACGACAAGCTGCTGATCTGTTTTGGCTAGAGTAAGTCAAAATTCTTGGAGCTTCGAAACCTGGTAGTAGTCTTTTAAATGAGTTAGTTGAAGGGTTAGTAAACGCTGCAACCGCCTCTTTGTGTGCAAAAATACCACTTAGGTAATCTAATGCAGTTTTACTTAGGTTTGCATACTCACCCTCTGCGAAGAATAGGTTTTTACCATCTTTCCATAGAGATTGGTGAACGTGCATACCGTTACCGTTATCGTTATAGATTGGTTTTGGCATAAATGTTGCAGTTTTACCATTTAAGTGTGCAACCATTTTTACAACATATTTATACTTTTGTACATTATCAGCAGCTGTGATGATATCGCTAAATACAATTCCGATTTCGTGCTGACCCTGTGCAACTTCGTGGTGACCTAGAACAACTTCTAAACCAACTTCTTCTAAGATTTGCATCATTTCTGCTCTTAAATCTACACCGCTATCAGTAGGCATAGTTGGGAAATAACCACCTTTAATTCTTGGTCTGTGACCCATGTTACCCATGTCGTCATACTCAGCATCATCAGCCCAGTGACCTTCGTCTGTATCTACTCTAAAGTATTGCTCATTATCTTTGTCTTTAATGATAACATTATCGAAAATAAAGAACTCATTTTCTGGTCCAAAGTATGCTGCATCTGCTATACCTTTCTCTTCAAGTGCTTTAAGTGCTTTTTTTGCAATACTTCTTGGGCATTTTTCATAAAGCTCATTTTTGTAGATATCATAAACATCACAAATTACTACAACTGTAGAATCAGCAGTAAATGGATCTAAGAATGCACTCTCTACATCTGGTTTTAAAAGCATATCAGATTCGTTAATTGGCTGCCAATTTTCGATTGAACTACCATCAAACGGTAAACCATGCTCTAAGTTCTCTGCAGATACTGCACTCATTCTATAAGAAATATGGTGCCATGCACCTTTGATATCTGTAAATCTAAAATCTACAAACTCTACTTCGTTCTCTTCGCAGAATTTAAAAAATTCATCTACGTTGTTTACAAATTTACCCATTGTTGCTCCTAATTAAAAATTAATACAGCAATATTATACCTTTTTTTCGACTTGAAAGATGTTGAAAGTGTGATTAAAATTTATGCAATTGTCTCTCTTTGTCCTTATATGACACAGATTGATTGTATCCAACCTCTCTTGCCAGCTCTGTTGCCTCTTTGTATGCAAAGCCAATATCTGCCACTTTGTGTGCATCTGAGCCAAATGTTATGGGAATATCCAGGGCATAACACTCTTGAAGTAACGCTTTGCTCGGATAGAGCTCTTTTACCGGTTTGCGCAAACCCGCGGCGTTAATCTCTACAGCCATACCGGAGTTTTTAATTGCTTTTAATGCACTTTTCGCAATGACTCTTATATCTTTTTTTGGTCGAAAGTTAAATATTTTCATTAAATCAAGATGCCCGACTATATTATAGTAGCCCGATTTTGCCATCTGCTCTATGGCGTCAAAATACTCTTGCCAAATTTGGTCGAGGTCTCTGTTTTTAAATTCTCCTATAAACTCTGGATTATCAAAACCCCACTTATCTATAAAGTGAACAGAGCCTATAAGGTAGTCTACTTTTGCATCTAATACACGTTTGTCGAGGTAGTTTGGTAACCAGTCGGCTTCGTACCCTAAGCGGATATCTATTTTCTCTTTAAACTCATCTCTTAAGTTTAGAATTAACTCTTCGTACTCTTGCATCTGATCAAAAGACATACAGAAAGAGCTGTCAAAGCTGTTTGGTGCATGGTCGCTAAAGCCGTAGATATCGATACCTTGTTTAATTGCTTCTTGAATATACTCTCTTGGTTCGCCAACTGCATGTTTGCATAGTGGGGTGTGGTTGTGTAGATCTACTCGCATCTTTGCTCTCTTTTTATTGGTTTACGGACTTTATTATATAATCCGTGTTGAACTTTTACTGCAATTATAGTAAAATTTTGAAAATTTACTCTAGACTTTCTATAGAACCTAGAGATACGATGGAGATTTATTGCAAGAAAATAGAGTAGAACTACTAGCACCCGCTGGAAATTTAGAGAAGCTAAAGATTGCTTTTAACTACGGTGCTGACGCGGTATATGGAAGTACAAGTACATTCTCGTTACGAATACGCTCTGGCAAAGAGTTTGATATGGACTCGTATGCACAGGGGATAGAGTATGCACACTCTTTGGGGAAAAAGGTATATGCGACGGTAAACTCTTTTCCTTTTAATTCGCAGATGAAGCTTTACGAAAACCATATAGCCAAGATTGCAGAGCTCTCTCCTGATGCTTTGATTGTCTCTAGCCCGGGTGTTGTAAAGATAGCAGCTAAAATTGCGCCCGATATTCCTATACACCTCTCGACTCAGGCAAATGTGATGAACGCTATGGATGCAGAGGTATACTACGATTTGGGAGTAAAGCGGATAATTACCGCGCGTGAGATTAGCTTAAAAGATTGCGAGGCGATAAAGAGTCATCTACCAGACTTGGAGTTAGAGGTTTTTGTACATGGCTCTATGTGTTTTGCCTATTCGGGACGATGTTTGGTGTCGGCACTGCAGACCGGGCGTGTGCCAAATAGAGGGAGTTGCGCCAATGATTGCCGCTTTCCTTATGAGATTTATGCACATAACCCAGAGAGTGGCACAACATTCCGCCTTGACGAAGAGGAGGAGGTTGGTACTTACATTATGAATGCCAAAGATATGAATATGGCGTCACATATAGATGAGATACTAAAAAGCGGGGTTATTGACTCTTTAAAGATAGAGGGGCGTACCAAGTCGCCATACTACGCAGGTGTAGTAACAAAAGCATACAGGCACGCAATAGATGACTTTTATGCAGGCAACTTTGAGGCAAGTAGATACCAAGAGGAGTTAAATACTACACAAAACAGAGGATTTACTGATGCCTATTTAGTTAGTCGTCCCTTTGAGAAGAACGATACCCAATCGCACAGCTTCTCTATACAGTATGGAACACATCAGGTAGCCGGCTTGGTTGGCGAAGATGGTTTGGGGTGGAAGTGTAAAGATAAAACCTGTATTGGTGATAGAGTCGAGATTGTATTGCCAGTTGGCGCAAAGCTAGAGGCTGTGGATAATGAGTATGGAAGAGTCTATCTTGTAGATAACAAGTGGTGGCTAGAGGTAAAGAAACTTATTAACTCTGAAGATAAAGAGTTAGAGTGTGTACACAGCGGTTATACAAAAGAGATACGCCTACCGACAAAGCTGCCAAGCTTTACAATTTTGCGTAGAGAGATAGCTGAGGCACTGGAGAAAAAAGGCTTAACGAGTGAATCTACACCTATGAGTTTAGAGCCTAGATGTGATTAATAGATAAAAAGGAGAAGAGTATGAAGTTTGTATCGATTATAATGGGAAGCAAGAGCGATTATGAGGTAATGAAAGAGTGTGCAGATACATTCAAGAAGTTTGGTGTAGCGTATGAATTAATAATATCTTCGGCTCACAGAAGCCCAGAGAGAACGAAAGAGTATATTAAGGTTTCTGAAGAGAAGGGCGCAAAGGTATTTATAGCCGCTGCAGGAATGGCAGCACACTTAGCTGGTGCAGTTGCAGCTGCAACAACAAAACCGGTACTTGGTGTACCTATGCAAAGCGGTCCTCTAGGTGGAGAAGATGCACTCTTTAGTACAGTTATGATGCCTTCTGGTATGCCTGTTGGTACATTGGCAATTGGGAAAGCTGGGGCAGTAAATGCTGCATATCTTGCAATTCAAATACTAGCTTTAGATGACGAAGAGCTAAAAGCGAAGCTACTGGAAGATAGAGTAAGCAAAGCGAAAAAAGTAGAGCTTGACTCTAGCGAAGTGGAAGTTATTTTATAATATATCAAAACAGAAGATAGTTATAAAAGGAAAAGGAGTTTAAAATGTCAGAAAAGAAGAGACAAAAAAATGTTGTTCTATTTACATCGCCATCTTGCATATGGTGTACAAGAGCAAAAAACTACTTTAAGAAACAGGGTATTAAGTTTAAAACTATCGATGTCAGCAAAGATAAAAGAGCCGCAAGAGACTGTATTAGCAACGGCTGCCGTGGGGTGCCAGTAGTGCTTATTGGAACACAGTGGATATGTGGATTTGACCAGACAAAGATAGATAGGGCTTTGGGTTTAAAGAGCACAAAATAAAGTAAAAGGAAAAGAGTGATTACATTTAGCGAACTACTACTAAAGCTGCAAGAGTTTTGGATGAGAGAGGGGTGTAATATTGTACAGCCTTATGATATACCGGCGGGGGCTGGGACGTTCCATCCGGCTACTCTGCTTAGAAGTCTTGACAGTACGCCTTGGTCGGCTGCGTATGTGGCTCCGAGTCGTCGCCCGACAGATGGGAGATATGGAGAGAACCCCAATAGACTTGGGGCGTATTATCAGTTTCAGGCGCTTATTAAGCCAAGTCCGGACAATATACAAGAGTTGTATCTAAAGTCTTTGGAGTACTTGGGGCTCGATTTAAAGTCGCACGATATCCGATTTGTAGAGGACAACTGGGAGTCCCCGACTCTAGGAGCCTGGGGGCTTGGTTGGGAAGTTTGGCTGGATGGAATGGAAGTTACCCAATTTACATACTTTCAGCAAGTTGGCGGGGTTGCGTGTGACCCTGTAGCTGTAGAGGTTACCTATGGTACGGAGCGTTTGGCTATGTATCTGCAGGGTGTTGAGAGCGTTTATGATATTATCTGGAACAAAAATGAACAGGGTGTTACTACGTACGCAGATGTACATAAAGAGAGTGAGTATGAGTTTAGTAAGTACCACTTTGAAGTAGCTGATACGCAGATGCTCTTTGAGCATTTTGAAGATGCAAGCAGTGAGTGTAAACGCTGTTTGGAAGCAGAGTTGCCATTGCCTGCGTATGACCAGTGTATGATTGCCAGTCATACATTTAATGTGCTTGATGCAAGAAAAGCAATCTCTCAGGCGCAGAGACAAAACTATATATTAAGAGTTAGAGAACTCTCTGTAGGTTGCGCGAAGCTCTATAAAGCGCAAGAGGCCAAGCGACTAGAAAGAGTAAAAGCATAGATGAAGCTGCAGGAGATATATGCAACTCTTAATGAGATAAGCCCATTTGAACTGCAGGAGAAGTGGGATAACAGCGGTTTGCTTGTGGGCAATATGCAAAGTGATATAGAAGAGATTGTACTCTCTTTGGATATAGATGAAGAGTTGATAGCAAATGCAAAAGAGGGAACACTCTTTATTGTGCACCATCCACTTATTTTTTCTAAACTTGCTGCGCTTAATTTTGTATACTATCCTGCAAATCTGCTTGCACAAATGGTAAAAAAAGATATATCACTCATAGCCATGCATACAAACTTTGACAAGACGCATCTGAACAAATATGTATTTGAAGAGGTATTGGGTTTAGAGTTAGAGAGCCAGAGCGATTTTATCTGTGCTACTGGTAAAAGGTTTAAGAGCAAAGATATATTGGCACTTTTGGGTGAGAAACTCTCTTTGGATTGTTGCAGAGTTGTTAATTATAAAGATGAGGTAGAAGGCATCTCTTTAACGACCGGTGCTGGTGCTAGTTTGATCGAGAGTGTAGAGACAGAGTGCTTTTTAACTGGTGATATAAAGTATCACGATGCGATGAAAGCGATGAGCGAGAATAAGATGCTAATCGATATTGGGCACTTTGAAAGTGAGCAGTTTTTTGTAGATGTAATGTTTGATTTATTAAACTCTATGCCAATTTCGGTTATAATTGCACAATCGAAAAATCCATTTGAAACTTTTTCTATAAAATAAAGGATAGATATTGAACGCATACACCAAGGATTTAGTGAATTTGTCTAAAATCGACAGAGGACTAGATAGCTATACACCCCAAATTAATGAAATTAATAAAAAAGTAACAGCCGCAGAGCAGAAAGTTCAAGAGTTTGAACAGAATAAAGAGGCAATAGCAGTAGATATTGAGAGTAACAATGATAATATCAAGAGTTTTGAGATTCAAATTCAAGAGCTCAAAGATCAACTTGATTCTATAAAAAAGAAGCAACCACTTGTTAAGACAGAAAAAGAGGTTAGTTCACTCTCTTCAGAAGAGCATATTGCAAAAGAGACACTTAGTTACAATAACGAAGAGATAGAGCGTTTAAATAAGATTAATGATGTAAAAAAAGCTGAACTAGAAGAGATAGAGAGTGGTTTGGAAGCAGCAACGCAGGAGCTCGAGAGTGTTCAGAATGAAGTAGCTCAAGAGCTTAAAAGTATAGAAGAGCAAAAGTCTTCTCTATACGAAAGTAGAGAAAAAGCAATTAATGAGATGGATCTTAAAATCCTGGCATTTTATGAGAAAATTAGAAAGTGGGCTGGTAATACAGCTGTAGTTAAAGTTGAAAACCAGGCATGTTATGGCTGCTATATGAAGATAAATGACAAAGCATACAGCGACCTGATTAAAGGTGAAGAGATTGTAACCTGCCCACACTGCGGTAGAGTGCTCTACCTCGAACAAAATAGCGAGAGTGCTGAGGCTTAATTTTGTGTTTAAATACATCTACCTCTTTGTAGTAACACTATCTTATATTGTTGCTACCCCTTTTTTGCTGCCTCTTCGCTTTAAGAAGAAGTATAAATCTTCTATTCCAGCACGTTTTTTTTTAAGAGATAACCCACCTTTTACAGAGAATGGAGTTCATTTCCATGTATGTAGTTATGGAGAGGCAAAGGCTATTAAGCCACTTGTAGAGACATTTAAAGATGAGACTTTACATTTTAGTGCAATTACAGCGACTGGATTTAGTGTTATTAAAGAGTATTCGAAGAGTATACGGTACCTGCCTTTTGAAATTTTTTTGCCTTCGTGGATAAAGAGACAAAAAGCGCTTATTGTGGTAGAGGCGGAGCTGTGGTATATGCTTTTTTTGTGTTCCAAAAAAAGAGGCGCAAAAACATTTTTAATAAATGCAAGAGTAAGCAGTAGGTCGTATCCGAAGTATCTACGGTTTAAATGGCTCTATAAACATATTTTTGCGAATATTGATGCTGTCTATGCACAAAGTTACGATGATGCTAAGAGACTGGTACAACTGGGTGCTAAAAATATTCATGTTAGTGGGAATATTAAGTTTTTAAATATTCAAAAGGCTAATAAAGAGTATTCGAAAGAGTATCCAGTTGTAGTTGCTGCTGCAAGTACACATGAGACAGAAGAAGAGCCAATAGTAAATGCTTATCTCGAACTGAAGCGGGTAGAGAATGCACAGCTAATTGTTATCCCAAGACACCCTGAGCGATTTGATAAAGTTGCAGAGTATCTAGAGAGAGTAGCAGATAAAAATAGATTGAGTTTTAGTAGATTCTCACAAAGTGGTAACTTTGCAACAGATATCGTGCTTGTTGATACGATGGGTGAATTGATAAATGTATATAAGATAAGTGATATTGTAATACTTGGTGGCGCATTTGCAGAGATAGGTGGACACAATGCGCTAGAAGCCGCACAGTTTGGAGTAAAAATGATTAGTGGACCTCACTATTTTAATCAGGTAGATATATTTAATGCGGTTGAGGGATTAGAAATTTGTGAGAGCAATGCTTTGGGAGAGAAACTTCTCAATTATAGATCATTGCCAAACACTAAGTTAGAAACAAAAGCCTCTATAGATGAGTTGGTAGAGGATATAAGAAGTGTTTTATAGCGAAGATGATGATAGTGTTACCCTGAAAGTAAAAGCACAACCAAGTGCTAGTAGAAGCGAATTTTGTGGGCTATACGGTGAAGATGCAATTAAAGTACGATTAGCAGCTCCTGCAGTTGAGGGTGCTGCTAATAAAGAGTTGGTAAAATTTTTGGCAAAAAAGTTTAAAGTTTCAAAGAGCAGTATAGAGTTTCGTAGCGGTCAAAATAGTAAGATAAAACTTCTAAAACTCCCAAAAAGCAGAGAGTTGGATGGGTTTATAAAGGAATTAGAGAGTGGAAGATAAGGCGTATAAACTGCTTGCAGAGCAATTAGGGATTTCCGGTAAGAGAGCCAAAGAGTTAATAGATAGAGGATTGGTTTATATTGGTGACAGAAAGCTAAAAATTGCGCGTGCAAATGTAGAAGCAGAGACAAAGTTTCGCGTAGAGATGCCTGCAAAGATTGCAACTATTTATGAAGATGATAATCTTATTGCAGTAAATAAACCGGCATTTTTAGATGCATATGAGGTAGAGGCATCAATTGACGATGCATCGTTAATACATAGACTTGATCGTGAGACAAGTGGAGTATTGCTCTTAGCAAAGAGTGAAGAGTTCTTAAAAAAAGCAATAGAGAGCTTTAGAAATAGAAGAGTGAAGAAGTTTTACACAGCATGGGTAGAGGGAGTTGTCTATGAAGAGATGGTTATAGATTTGCCAATTCATACAATTAAAGGACCTAAGTCTATCTCGAAAGTCAATAAGAAGATAGGGAAAGAGGCTATAACAATCGTGCAACCCAATGAAGTGCAGGGTAAAAAGAGTAAAGTTGATATAGAGATTAAAACCGGTAGAACCCACCAAGTACGTTTGCACCTCTCGCACGTTGGGCACCCTGTGGTTGGAGATGAGCAGTATGGTAGTCCCACAAAGAGTAAAAGAGTACTGCTACATGCGAGCAGAGTAGAGATATTTGGAATTAATATTGTTGCTCCAGAACCGGCAGATATAATTAAATATAAATAAATTTGGATAAAATAAAAGTTAAGAAAATAGGGGGTAATTGATGTTTGATACTCTTACAGATAGTTTTAAAAGCGCTATAGGAAAGATTCGTTTTCATGATGATGAGAAGGCGTTAAAGAAGGCATTGACAGAGTTAAAAAAGTCACTGCTCAAAGCTGATGTGCACCATAAAGTTGTAAAAGAGCTATTAGCGAATGTAGAGAAAGATGTAAAGGCAGCCGGTGTTGGTAAAGATAACTTTTTAAATGCATTGGCAAAAGAGTTAACAAGAATACTTACTGCAAAAGGGAACCAAGGCTTTGTTTTTGTGCCAAAACCACCTACAGTAGTCTTGATGACAGGTCTTCAAGGAAGTGGTAAAACAACAACCACTGGTAAGTTGGCATATATGCTAAAAGAGCTGAAAAAGAAAAAAGTTCTTATTGCCGCAGCTGATTTGCAGCGTTTAGCTGCAGTTGAGCAGCTTCGACAAATTACAGAGCAAATTGGTGTTGATTTGGTTGCTGATGAGAGTGCAAAACCCCAAGAGGTAGTAAAAAGAGCCCTTAAGCAAGCAGAAGATGGTTTGTATGATGTGCTTTTAATAGATACTGCAGGACGATTGGCAATAGACGATGAGCTCATGCAAGAGTTGGCAAAAGTAAAAGATATAGCAAACCCTGATGAGATCTTCTATGTTGCAGATGCAATGACAGGTATAGATGCAGTAAGAACAGCTGCTACCTTTAAAGAGAAGATTGGAATTAGTGGTGTAGTATTGAGTAAATTCGACGCAGACAGCAAAGGTGGAGTTGCTCTTGGTGTGGCGCATCAAGTAGGAGTACCGCTTCGATTTATCGGTAGTGGCGAAAAGATGCCAGACCTTGAGAGTTTTATACCAGATAGAGTTGTAAAGCGTCTTATGGGGGCTGGAGACTTAGAGAGCCTAATTGAGAAAACTACTGCTGCTATTGATGAAAAGAGTGCTAAGAAGATTACTAAAAAGATTAAAAAAGGGCAATTTAACTTTAATGACTTTTTAGATCAGATGGAGCAGATGAAGAAGCTAGGTTCTATGAAATCTATTATGGGTATGATTCCTGGTATGGGGAATATGGCAAAACAGATTGGTGATATGGATTTAGAGAATTCAAAAGAGATGAAACAGATAAAAGCGATGATAAGCTCTATGACCAAAAAAGAGCGTGAAAACCCAGACCTTTTAAATAATGCCAGAAAAAGAAGAATCGCTACTGGTGCCGGATTGGATCAGATGCAGGTAAATCGCGTTTTAAAGCAGTTTAAAAATGCTGCGAAGATGGCGAAAAAACTATCTGGAAAAGGTGGCATGAAACAGATGCAGGATATGATGAGTCAAATGCAAGGTGGAGGAGCTGGCGGAGTACCGCCGGGACTTTTTAAATAACCTTACAATAATATTTACTTAAATATTTACTTACTGTAAGAGCTTCTCCTCTTACATAGCCTTAACTAGCAGTTAAGAAAACCTACTACCTAAATCCAAATTTCATTAAATAGCCTTTAGCATATGGCATAAATGTTTTTCTTGTTATTACAACTTTGGTATCACCAATTTTTGCCCAGTGGAAAATAACAGGTATATCTTTAGGTGCTATGTGTATACAGCCGTGGGACATCCAGCTAACACTACCCATATGAAGTGCGTGTCCCTGGTTTGTAAAGAAAATACTAAAATCCATATTGTTTACACCATCTTCGTCTGGATATTTATTTGACATATGGTATCTCTGTTTACGAAGTACTGTATAGATACCGCTGGGAGTTTTAAAGTCATCTGCACCAGATGTAATGACACCGGTCCACCACACAACACCATCTCTGTCAACTGCATAGAATCTGCCGTCACTTCCTGCTTCTCTAACTGAAACCACTATAAACTCTTGCCCCTTTAAGTCACGTACATATTCTGTATTAGTACTAGGGTTAATTATCTCAAATTTAGTAATACCAATAGGTTTTACAATTTTTGCAAAAAGAGTAGTATTTAAAGTAGCAAGTATAAACATTAATATAACTATTTTTATACGCATCGTCGATATACCTTTGTTTGTAGTTGTAAGATTGTATCAAAAAAACCCTAGCTTTTCATTTAATTTTAATAAATTCTCTGGTATAATCTCGCCACTTTTAGGTGATAAGTAGGGATACGCTAGCCGAACGGATCTAAAAGAGAGTCTACTGGACTTAAAACATATAATTAAAGGATTTTAGATGAAAAAGTTTTTCTTACTTTTCTTGGCATTAGGTGCTTTTGCTTTTGCAGGTGAGGGTGGACAAGATATGATCAAAGCTTACTCTGTAGTTGCTGCAGGTGTTGGTCTTGGTCTTGCTGCACTTGGTGGAGCTATCGGTATGGGTCACACAGCTGCTGCTACAATTGCAGGAACTGCTAGAAACCCAGGTTTAGGTAGTAAATTAATGACAACAATGTTCATTGCTCTTGCGATGATTGAAGCACAAGTTATCTATACACTTGTAATTGCATTGATTGCACTTTACTCTAACCCATTCATCGGTTAATAACGATATAGCAGACTTTTTTGTCTGCTACATTTTTCTACGCGGACGTGGTGGAACGGTAGACACGCTATCTTGAGGGGGTAGTGCCAATAGGTGTGCGGGTTCAAATCCCGCCGTCCGCACCATTTAAAAAACTTCATTTTTTCTTCATATTATTTTTAAATCTTGTTTGTAATTGTTGTCTTACTAGAGATGATTTTGGTAGAAAACATACTAGAGTACACTTGAGCCTATAATTAAACTTTATAGCTTAATTGATGGTTTTTGTAGGCTTGGATTTGCGGCATTCATGTAAATGTGCAGAGTGCAATAAGTGATGTAGCTTATATGGTTTCTGTTGTATAAGCTTAATCCTTTAAAGTTTTAAACCCTTTATCTATCCAGCCATACTCTATACCACCTTTTAACTCCAGCACATGTTTAAAGCCTAATGTTTTGCTAAGCCATTTTCCAAGCTCTTTGGTTCTGTTTGCATGGGCACAGTAGATAATAAACGGTTTCTCTTTATCTGTAACGAGATGTCCAAGTTTAAACATAAAGTTAGGAACATCGGCACCTCCTTTAGGGGTAAAGAACATTATTTTGTGAGCACCTTTAATGATACCTCTCTCTTGCCACTCCTGCGGTGTACGAATATCTATAACCGGAATGCCTTTTTTCTGCATAGTTAGGAGTGTCTGGGCATCTATCTCTTTAAGCTCGGCAAAGAGTGAGAGAGTACAAAGAAGACTCAAAGCTATTTTTTTCATAGAAATCCTTTAAAATGCAACCTAAGTTACACCATCTATTAACTTTTTATTTTTACAATATTCTATGAAAAAAAACTTAAAGGAGAATGATTATGAAAAAATTACTTTTGGCACTACTACCTGCATTTGCAATGGCAGCATCTAATACAAGCGTTGTTGACCCATTTACGCAGATGGATAAAATTTTCGAGATGCAGATGAAACAGATGCAGGCAATGCAAAAAGAGATGGATAGCATGTTTAAAGAGTTTGAAAAGAGCAGTTTAGGTAGCTC
Source organism: Nitratifractor sp. (assembly GCA_024762845.1). Classification (GTDB taxonomy): domain Bacteria; phylum Campylobacterota; class Campylobacteria; order Campylobacterales; family Sulfurovaceae; genus JAADEQ01. The sequence goes on from JANTGQ010000022.1 coordinate 12,487, forward strand.
TACTATGCCAGTAATTTACAGTAGCGGTGGTATGATGAGCAGTGGATTGCAGGACAAAGGTGACCACTATGAGCTTGATATAAAAATTGCAAAAGCAGCAAAAACAGATTTTGATGTAAAGAGTG
>JANTGQ010000023.1 GCA_024762845.1 Nitratifractor sp.
CCTCCGGGAATTGGTAAATAGCTATCTTCTTTGCCAAACCTATATGCTTGGCAATTGTTGTACCGTTATTGGTTACAAATGCTACTCTCATTTTGCCTTTCTCTTTTGTGTCGGTAAAGTCACTTCCCTGAACTTCACCTATTTTGCTCCAAAACCCGGCACCACGTCCCTGGCCGCTTCTGTCACGACCCCTGAGACCTCTTCCCTTACCATATCCCATACCAAAATCTCGCTCATATTCAAAATCTTCGGCTCTGCCGTTGCGGAGTCCTCTGCCAAAACCTTGTCCTCGTCCTCTGCCAATATTTCTTTTTGCATTATTTCTTCTTCCAAACATTAAAAATCCTTTCATTTGAAAATTATTATGCATAACTAATTATGCACATATGTTCAAATATAGCACTCTAACCTTAAAATAATATTATATATAAAATAATTTTTGATTATTTTTAAGTAAAGAGTTGCTTGAGGCAACTAAATCGAAATGAGACCATTGGCACCTTTTGCCTATATGCCCTATATGCATAGTACGCATCGCCAAATTTCTTATTTAGCTCCATCTCTTCAAAAATTATTACCATTATAATAATAAAAAGCATCTCTATTGGTGCAACAATGGTTATAAAGGTAGGAGCGCCTAGCAAAAGTGCCCAAGCTAGTGGCAAAAGTATTAATCCAAAAAGCATGGGGTGGCACATACAGCTATATATTCCTATAGTAACAAGCCTATTGGTCTCTAATCTGAGAATATTCCCCCTCTCTTCTCTTCCTTAACTCTCTGCCTCCTGTAGCTGCTGCATAATCTGGGTTAAAAATAAGGATAATGTTACACCTCTTCTAATATAATTTGCCTTATAACAGTGAAATTGTTATATAATTTATTATAATTACTTATTTTAGGATAACGAATGTACGACTACTTGATATATACACTAATAGCATTTATACTCTCTATACTCTTCTCAATGGGAGGTACCGGTTCAGGTATTGCCCTAATCCCAGTGCTCAATTTTTTTGGTGTTGAGTTTATTATTGCCAAAGCAACAGGTCTGTTTGCCGGTGCTTCTACAACTATTACCTCAAGTGTTATGAATATAAAGCGTAAAACACTCGATTTCTCTTTTGTATGGCCTATTGCATTGATGATGCTGATTTTTGCACCTATTGGAGCTTATAGCAGTCAATTTATCAACGAATCACTCGTCAAATTTCTTTTTATGTTACTACTTTTTTATAGTGCTACTATGATGATATTTGGAAAAAAGAGATCGCTCATGAAAACAAATAGCAAGTCTATTTTATTTTATACAGGTGCAACAGTTGGCTTTCTAGCCGGTCTTCTTGGAGTAGGTGGAGGAAATATCCTAATGCCGCTACTTATACTGCTAGGATTTGAACCAAAAAAAGTAGCTATAGCAGTAAGTTCTGTTGTACCCTTTGCTGCTTTAAGCTCTTTTCTCACCTATGCAAGTTATGTAAAACTCGATTATGTACTTCTCCTATGCGTAATGCTCGCCTCTATTGCCGGAGGCTATATAGGCAACTATCTTATGCACTTTAAACTTGACCAGAAAAAAACCAAAAAACTGATGGGTCTTATTCTCTATCTGCTGGCTTTAAAAATGCTTTACATATTTATTGCTTAACTTTCATATTTGAATTTCTAAAAGTAGAGTCTTGCGGAATAGTTCCTGTATATAATTTCTCTAAAATAGAAAAGGATTTATATGGCTACTCCGATAGAGTATATAAAAGAGAACAACTTAGACTGGCAGCCTTCATTTAATGGTATGATTAACGATGAGTTACATGGATACAGAGGAGCTCTAATTGTAGAAGAGGGCAAAGCAATCTCTCCAGATAGAAAATTGCCACCGAAAATTCAAGCAAGACAGGTAATTATGGTCAGCAAAGACGATAAGATTCAATTTTTTGCCTGCGAACTTGAGAGTTTTGACCACTTTAAACCTCTCTTCGAAAAGTATAAAGAGTTTTTTGCAACAGATGGTCTGAACCTACTCTACGTAACTGATTTAGATGGAAATGGTACATTTGAGTACGAAGGTATTGAATTTACTGCTTTTATGCTGGACGAAAGCTCAGTCTGGAACGAACTCTTAGAGTTGGCAGATCTTGAAAAGAGTGACATGAAAAGAATCAAAAAAAGCGAAGCAAAAATAGAGACACTTTACGAAGAGCTTTTAGACTCTGATACAAAAGAGGATTCCAAAACATATGAAGAGATGTGCAATTTAAAAGGTGAAAGCTCTAAACAATTGATGGGAGCTGTATAAATAGGTAGAGCTATACTCTATTTATGCAGATAGATTCTTTACCGAAAGAAGCTGTGAAGGAACTTGGGGCAGCGCCTTTAGGCGCGTCATAATAACTCTATAAAATTGTGCTTTAGTTTTTAGATCTAAAGGCGCTACGTCTAAAAAAGTAGTTCTTCACAGTCGCAAAAGGCTTAACCCGGGTTAATTTGCTAATCTCAGTATTCATATCATCGTGTATGAAGTCGAAGAGTTTATCTTACAATCTTCTAATTCAAGAGCTTAACTCCATAACTATCCACAATTATTCAATATAAATTCTTCTAAAACTGTGAGACTCTCTTTGTCTATACTGTTTAATATCTTCTCTTCAAGTATACTTAGTGTCTCTTGGTATTTAGCCAATGGTACCATTGGGTCACCTTCTCTGCTCAACTCAATAATTTGATGGATTTTTTGGTTTAATGGGCTTGGCATATGGTCACTCACTCCATCATAGACTGCCATTAAAAGATACTGACTATGTTCATCATGACTAGACTTGCTATTTAAAATCAGAACCGCTATAGCTGTAAGGTAAAAAAGCTCATCTTCGTCAAAAGCGTAACTCTTGCCCCATTCATAGGCAAAAGATATATCATCCACTAGTTTGCCTCTTTCTCTTCAAGCTTCTCTTTAGGCAGGTAGATAAGAGTTACATCTTTGCCATCTTCGATAAACTCTTTTGTTATTACACACTTCTCAACATCACTTTTTGATGGTAGTTCATACTGCAGTGGAAGCATTATCTTCTCTATAATACCTCTAAGACCTCTTGCACCCACTCCATTCTCTTTAGCTTTTCTCGCTATCGACTCTAAAGCATCTTCGCTAAACTCTAACTCTATTCCATCTAACTCAAAGAGTGCACTATACTGCTTGATAATTGCATTTTTAGGCTCTTTTAAAACTCGAATCAAGTCATCTATAGAGAGTTCGTTTAGAGTTGCAATAACTGGAATTCTCCCTACAAATTCAGGTATTAGACCAAAAGAGACAAGCTCTTTAGAGCTAATCTCTTTTTCTGTCTCTTTAGACCCCTCAGTCTCTTTTATAAAGCCCATCTTTTTATCTGCAAACTTTTTCTTTTCATCACCTATAAGACCTACAAATGCTCCTCCACAAATAAACAAGACATGCGTAGTATCAAAAAGTACGGTCTCTGCCGAAGAGCTTTTTCTACTCCCCTTAACAGGTACATAAACCTCTCCGCCCTCTAGAATTTTTAAAAGTCCCTGCTGCACACCCTCTCCCGATACATCTCTGCCAGAGGTTGCACTTTCACTTTTATTTGCAATTTTATCTATCTCATCGATATAAATAATCCCTTTTTGTGCTCTTTCTATATCGTAATCAGCAGATGCTAAAAGACGAGAGAGTATAGACTCTACATCTTCACCAACATAACCCGCCTCAGTTAATGCAGTCGAATCAGCAACTGCAAAAGGAACATTCATTATCTTTGCCAAAGATTTTGCTAAGAGTGTTTTACCACTTCCTGTTGGTCCAACAAGCAGGATATTACTCTTCTCAATCTCAACATTTTGAATAATAGGTTTATCTATACGTTTATAGTGGTTAAAAAGTGCAACTGCAAGTGTTTTTTTTGCCTCAGTTTGCCCAATAACATAACTGTCAAGATGCTCTTTAATATCCACAGGAACGCTTAAGCCCTTTTGAAAACTCTTTTTAGCTTTGCGCATTTCCTCTTTTCGCATAACATTTGTACAGGTATCGACACACTCATTACAAATATGTGCATTTTCGGCTGAGAATATTTTTTGAACACTCTCTATATCTTTTCCACAAAAATCACAAATTAATTTACTCATTCAAAAGCCTTTAAAAACTCATCCGTCTTAGCACGAACAACTTTAAGATTATGTTTATCAATAAACTTTTGCACCTTTTTAGTTATCTCTTCATCTTCTAAAACAACTGTCCCACCTTTTAAAGCTATTGTCATCTCATTTGCGACCATTCTAAAGGTATCTTTACTAAAATCAACACCCAAGAAGAGGTAATTTTTCTCTTTTCTGTACTCTTTTAAAAATGGCGGCACTGCATATCCACCCATAGCTTCAGTGAGCCAATCAACAAAATCTGCATCGCTGATAATAAAGTTTTTCTCCGGTACAGTACCACCCATCGGTTTAAATAGTATAGGGTGCTCGCCATTAAGCTCCTCTTTTTCAACTACACTATACTCTTTGCTCTTAGGGTCATATTTATAGACTATAAATCTGTCATAATCTTGCATAATTCTCGACACACCGCTAATCATAAAGTGTGGAACATCCTCATACACTTTGCAGGCACTATCATCTACATTTGTATCAATCACATATGGAGGCTGGATTGTTTTTAGTATCCTGTAGGCATAAGGGAGTTCATATTTTTTAGAGCTATATATATGATTTGTCATTTGAATAATATACTCTCTCCCTTTTCTCTGCTCCAGGCTCATAGCAGCTCTTGTGTACTCATACATAAGCCGCGGACTCATCGCTCTTCCGTTATTGAGTGCCAAAATCATACTGTCACTGTCGTAAGGAAGTCTGCTTCCATCTTCTGTAACTGTCTCTTTAAAGACACCCATTCCTAAAAATGGTATAACAGAGCCATCTTTTAATCCAGCTTTTAAATCTTCTATAGTTTCTGTATTCTCTTCTGTACTGCTAGTCATGACATCCAACTCCTGTGTATGTTATATATGCTTTATTTAACTCTATCTGTAAACGATCTAAGTCGATAGGTTTTTCTAAATCTTTTGGCATATCAAGGTAAAATATCGCCCCATCTTTGCTTATTAAAAAGAGTGACTTTGTTAATTTATCCTCTAGGCTTCCACATGCAATTTCTGTTCCATACATAGGTCCAAACTCTCTCTCGCTATCTATCAGAGCTTTAAAGGTCTTGAGTTTTTTAGCTAAACTCTCCACAGCATCACTCTTTGTATCAAAAATAAGATAAGAGTGCACAATAACTTGTAGGTGCGATAAAAAGGTATCAAGAGCTAAAATTTCTCTCTCGAAATCCTCACAATTAGGAAACGATGTCAAAATTGTCATCGAACCATCTTGATGTGAACGTTTCACCTCAAGAGCCTCGCCCTCAAGGGTTGTGACTTCTATATTTTCAGCCATATACCCTACATCTATAAAATCTTCACAGAGTTCCATTTTTTCATCTCTATATATTAAATCATAATCCATATTTTTCTACTTTATATTTAATTTGACGCACAGAAATACCCAAAGCTTTTGCAGCTTCAGAGCTATTTCCATTATACCTATCCAAGGCATTTATTATTGCTTCTTTCTCTAAATCATCAAGTGTTTTTTCACCCTGAGAATCTACATCTTTACACTGCGTAAGTAAATTCTCGCTCTTTAGTGCAGGAAGCATAAGTCGCATATCATCTGCGCTAATTCCGCTCTCATCACACATAAGCACTATTCGCTCTATTGTGTTCTCCATCTCTCTTATGTTCCCAGGCCACGGGTATCTCATAAGTATATCCATAGCAGAGTCTGTAATTGTTACCTTCTTTTTATGGTTTTTCATAGAGCGCTCTAAAAAAAAGTTTACTAAAAGTCTAATATCGTCTCCTCTCTCTCGAAGCGGCGGCAGGTCTATTGGAATAACATTTAATCTATAAAAGAGATCCTCTCTAAACTCGCCATCTTTTACCATCTGTTCTAAATTTCTGTTTGTAGCAGCTATAAGGCGTACATTTACCTTAACTGTTTTGCTTCCGCCAACTCTCTCAAACTCCCGCTCTTGGAGTACCCGCAAAAGCTTTACCTGAGCAGAGGCTGATATATCTCCAATCTCATCTAAAAAGAGTGTTCCGCCATCAGCTAACTCAAAACGCCCTTTTCTCATCTCTTTTGCATCTGTAAATGCACCCTTTTCGTGCCCAAAAAGCTCAGACTCTATTAATGTGTCAGATATAGCAGCACAATTTAACTTTACAAAAGGCTCTTCAGCCCTCTTGCTTCTTTTATGGATTGCAGCTGCTACGAGCTCTTTTCCTGTACCTGTCTCTCCACGAACCAAAACAGTTACACTAGATTGCGCTATACGCTCGATAATATTAAAGACTTGCTTCATTTTTGGGCTCTGCCCTATAATATCGCCAAAATTATGCACCTTTGCATCCCATTCCATTTTATAGTAGAGTTTCAAATCTTTCAAACGCTCTTTCTCTTGTTCTATCATATTGTGCGATACAATCGCCTGACCATACAGAGAGCTACATATTGTTAAGAGTCTTACTACCTCTTCAAAATCCATAACTGTTTTTCTTGTAAGCGTAGCACCTACTACACCAACCAAATCATTCTCTACAATCATCGGTACAGCAATATAAGATAGCGTCTCAGGGTTTTTGTGCCCCGATTTATTTAAAAAAAGAATATTATTATGAATATTCTCTACAACTATTGGCTCTTTGCTCTCTGCTGCAAGTCCTGTTGCTCCTTCACCAATTTTATACTCAGAGAGCATCTTTTGGTGTCTGTTAAAGTTGTGCGCCGCATAAATTTTCAGCTTCTCCTCTTCCGCAATATAGACAACACAATTATCCAAATATAACGATTTAGAGAGAGCAGCAAGAGACTTCTCTAGTGAAGTCTCTAACTGTGTTTGATCCGAAATAAGTTTTGCTGTTTCATATAAAACATCCAATTTTTGGATAGATACACATCCCGTACAATTTACATCTAACATTTTTCTTCTTTCTTTCTATTATTATCTGCAACGATACTTTAAACCCGGATTATGCAATAAAACTGCAAGAAATGCATCAAGTGCTTGTGGGTCTGCATAGTACAATGACTGATACAGGTACTGTTACTCTGTTGCATGGTCCGGGTTAATTACTAAAGGATACCTCTAATAACTAGGGGAGATCTCTTTAGATATTAACTCCCTTAAAAAGATTATGCATTAGTAAAGTAATACGCATAATCAGATATAAATATCAGTAATCAACCTATTTTAACACTAATATTATATCCAATTATTTGTTTAAAATCTATCCTTTTTATGTATATTTATTAATCAGATACTTTTTTACAGTTTACCTCTTTAGGAAGAGCTTTTTTATCCGGCTTAATCCACCATGTCTCTCCATTAGCCAACTCTACCTCTCCGCCCCACTTCTCATCGCTATCAAACTCTATGCTCTCTATTGTCTCTTCCATATCTTTCTTCGCCACATAAAAATAGATAACCCCATCACTCTCTCGTAACATAACCTTTGCCATAACCACACCTTTTCTTATTAAATTTTGCATAAATGAAATGCATATAAAAATCTAAAATCTTTAGACTCTTATATAGATTTTAATACGCTCTATAGGCAAAAAACTCCCGAAACTTTGCCATAAAAGTGTTCTCTTTAAAGTAAAGCTTAAAGTAATGCGATATAGGCTCTCGTACAATAATAGATTTTGCAAAACTATTATCTGTTTTTTTAAAATCATCCCTATAGTGTGCACCTCGGCTCTCTTCTCTCTTTAAGGCTGCGAGCACTACCGCTTCTGATACCTCAAGAGCATTTCTAAGCTCAAGTATAGAGATTAGCTCCACATTATTTGTGCGCTCCTTGTTTACACAGTGTAGAGAATAGGCTTCTCCTCTTAGATACGCAAGATAACTGTATGCATCTTGCAAACCTTTTTCATCACGGTTTATCCCAACCTTTTCAAACATCATTTTTCCCAAACTTATACGCATCGCATTAAAGTTTTTGCTTGTCTCATTATCAAAAATCTTATCAACCAAAACTATATCTTTAATTACCCTGTTGTAATCTATAGGTAAAAAGTCTCTGTTTTGGATAAACTTTAAAGCCTCAACACCTGCAAGCTCTCCAAACACTGCACCCTCCAAAAGAGAGTTACCACCCAATCTATTTGCACCATGCACACTGCAATTTGCAAGCTCACCACAGACAAAGAGACCATCAAGAGTAGTTTTTGTCATATCAGAGCAGATACCGCCCATAGTGTAGTGTGCAACTGGCTTTATTGGTAGCAGCTCTCTTTTAATATCTACACCCGCTTGCATATGGGCGCTTTTGTATAGAGATGGCAGTTTTTTCTCTATCTCTTCACCGCTTAAATGGCGCAAATCTATAAAAACCTCTTTTCCAAGCTCCATCTGCTTGGCGATTGCTCTTGTTACAACATCTCTACTGGCTAACTCATCTACAAATCGTTCACCATCACTGTTTACAAGATAACCACCCTCCCCTCTAGCAGCCTCGCTTACAAGATAACTTGTTCTCACAAATCCAGTAGGATGAAACTGCACAAACTCCATATCCTGCAGTTTTAAACCAGCTCTTAGTGCCACAGCATGCAGATCTCCAGAGTAGTCTGGCGCATTTGTGGAGTACCCTCTATATATCCCGGCATACCCACCACCAGCAAGTATTACAGCCTTTGCAGGATAGACAACAACCGAAGAGTCAAATCTACGCAGTGCAACAACACCGCTAATACGTCCTTTTATCGTTGCAAGGTTCATAATGTAGTTATTGACTAAAAATTTTACACCTACTCTTTTTGCTTTTTTAATCAAAGCCTGCATTATTGCAGAGCCTGTCTTATCTCCAACATAGCAGGTTCGCTTAGAGCTTCCGCCACCAAAGCTTCGTTGCGCTATATTACCACTGCTGTCACGGTCAAACTCGACACCATATTCAGTTAGTTTTTTTATAATATATGGGGCTCTGTTGCACATATAAGCCACTGCGTCAGAGTCTGCCAAGCCATATCCGGCTTTAAGAGTATCATTAATATGTCTGCTTATCTCAGCACTGTTATTAGGGTCAAGAACAGCATTTATCCCCCCGCTTGCCATAGAGCTGTTGGATTTAAAAAGATTCCCTTTGCTAATAACCGCAACTTTTGTAAGCCTATTGCTTTTTTTAGCCTCTATAGCAGCCATTAAGCCGGCAATTCCACTCCCAACAATAATTATGTCGTTAATCACAGCTACAGCCTATAAAGAAGGTCATATCTCGACTTAGCTGCCGCTTTTATAGTAGAGATTTCACAGTTTTCTCGAATATGTACAGGTACTTTCGAAGCAAATAGAGAGCTTACAATACCAGGAGTCGAGCGTGCAAACTGCAGCGCTAACTGTATATCACTCTTGAGCTTCATACTGCTATCGAGTACAACTCCAGTCTCAGCAGAGAAAGATTTATGAAACAGGTTCATCTGCAACAGCGAAGATGAACTTATAACCCCTATTCCCAACCGGTGGGCAGCTTGCAAAAGTGTACACTCTTCTTTCGCTACGCTCTGTGTAGGCATAGTATATATGTCAGTTTTTGCCATATTAAAAGGGGTTTGTATATACTTAAATCTGTGCTCCTTACCTCCAACTTTTTCGGCAATCTCTAGCAGTTTTTCCAAACTGATACTCTCCATCTCTTTATTAATAAATCCATTCCATGTAGCAACGCCATAGTATTGGAAGAGCCCTTTTTTTGCCAATGCTTCAAAGCGTTCAAAAACAGTCTCGATAGTTTTATAAAACTTCTCCTCTCCAAGCCGCAGATACTGCATCTCTGGATTGTGTAGATAGTAGATATCAAACGCTTCCAAGCCTATATTTTGCAAACTTCTCTTGCAAGACCACTCTAAAAAGTCAGGAGTCATACAGTGCTGGTCAAGCTCGATATCTTCCTTTTTTGCTAAATTGGCATTAATTATATTATCTTCTATCCAAAGGTAGGGATTTTCAGGGAATGGATACTCTAACTGTATAAATCCCCCTTTAGAGCAGATAATAAGCTCCTCTCTCTTTACTTCATCTCCTAGCTCTTTGAGGGCAATACCAATCTCCTTCTCACTCTGCCCATATCGATAGTTCGATGCCGTATCTAACAAATTTATCCCGCACTTAATAGCCTCTTTTACTGCAGATATATAATCAAAAACATAATTTTCTTCTTTGTAAGGCTCCTTAATAAAGGTACCAAGACCTAGTTTCGAGAAAATCAGCCCATTACTTCTTGTATAAAAATCCTTATAATTAGAAAATTCCTTAGCATATTCCAGTGTCCCTTCAGGGGTAGCATATTTCATTAAGTTCTGCCTTTATTGATAAAAAAGAGTATTGCTTGAGTATATGCAAAAAGTGTTCCGTTTGTAGATAGCGTAATTTTCTGCTTTATCCCAGATTTCGCATTAGAATTGCTTGCAATCTGCCAAACGCCTGTGCTGTAGGTATTTGCGGAAAACTTAAGGTGCACCAGTAGGTGCATCGATAGTTTCTCCGTAAGTGCTTACAGCGCAATGGTCTGTGTAGAGTTCTGCAATCTCTAATGCAAAATCTGAGTTTATTTTAGATAGAGAGAATTATATACTCCAAAATCAAGAGAGTGTCGGTGCAAACGCCTTGGTACTTACTGTAACTCTATCGCCTATCTGCAAACCATGCAGTTCACTTTTACTTAAAGCTAACTCTACAAGTTGCTGTCCAATAGCTACAACTGCAATAGAGAGGATATCTGCTTTAATAATATCTATTAACTCTCCCTCAAAAGAGAGTTTTTGAGAGCCTGTGCTCTTTAGTAAAATATCTTTGGGGCTTCCGCTCTTTAAGAGTTTTCCATCTTCTATATATACAACTCTATTAGCGAGTTTGTATATTTCGCTTGGGTCATGGCTTATCATAATTGTGGTGGTGTTAAACTCTTTATGTAGTTGCAGAATCTCGTTTTGCAGCTTTGTTCTCATAGAGGGGTCGAGTGCAGAGAGTGGTTCATCCATCAGTAGTAGTTTTGGTCTCTTCATCATTGCACGACAGAGGCTTACTCTCTGCTTTTGCCCTCCGCTTAAACTGCTTGGCAACCTTTTAGCCAAAGAGGAGAGCTCTGTAATCTCAAGCAGATACTTTGCTAATGCTTTGTCACTGTTGGCAAAAAGTAGATTCTGCTCTACACTCATATTATCAAAGAGAGCAAAGTCCTGAAATACAAAACCAACACCTCTTTTTTGCGGTGCTACTGCTTTTTTGCCATTAAGCCAGAACTCTTCCCCAACGCGGATAATCCCTTTTGCCTCCTCCAAACCGGCAATTATACGAAGCAGTGTTGTTTTGCCACTACCGCTCTTACCGGCAATTGCCAAAAACTCCCCCTCCTCTATGGTAAGAGAGACATTTAACTCCATGGCACCATTTGCACCGTGCAACTCTTTTTCTAAATTAATCTCTATCATCGTCGCAATCTGCCAAAGTTGTTATTCTGTTTTTGGTTAAATATATAGACACCTAGCAGCACAATAAAGCTAATGCCAACCATTATGGCAGAGTAGATATGTGCGCTTTTATAATCCATAACTTCTACAAACTCATAAATCGCAATAGAGGCAACTTTTGTCTCGTGTGGTATGGAGCCACCTATCATTAAGACTACTCCAAACTCACCAACAGTGTGGGCAAAGGTAATAATAAGCGCTGTCATAAGGGCTGGTTTAATATTTGGCAGTGCTACTTTTACAATAGTCTCCAGGCGGCTCTTACCGCATATATAACTAGCCTCAAGAATATTTTTATTCAAACTCTCAAAACCGCTCTGCAGTGGTTGCACCATAAATGGCAAAGAGTAGATGCAACTCGCAAGAACAAGACCGCTAAATGTAAATGCCAACTTAAACTCTGCAAGTGCAATCAAGAGGTAAAAACCCAAAACGGAGGGTGGCAAAACAATCGGCATAGAGCTTATTGCCTCTAAAAAAGGCTTAAGTCTCGATTTTGTCTGCGAAAGATACCATGCAAGTGGCAACGCTATAAAAAAAAGCAGCAGTGTCGTAAC
>JANTGQ010000024.1 GCA_024762845.1 Nitratifractor sp.
GGTGCACCCATAGGTGCATCGATGGTTTCTCCGTAAGTGCATACAGTGCAATGGTTTGTGTAGAGTTCAGTAATCTCTAATGCATATTCCGGGTTTATAAAATATAAAACCCAACCATGGCGTTTAAGAGTGCTATTTTACTATAATTTTTTAAATCGCGATAGTGGATTTGTTCTGCATGAATCGTCTGGTTTTCTAAAAGACGCTCTCTTGTAGTTCCGTGAAGCAGTGGTGTTGTTGGCGTATGCCACAGATGAGTGTCTCTATGCAAGAGTGCAATATTTGCAATAGTTGTATCTGTAAGTAGACCGTTTTTTGTTATTATATACTCATCTGCTGACGAACTTTTTTTTATGCTCTCAAATATGGAACGATTACTATATTTATAGCTGTAATCGATATCTTTTACTTCGATCATTTCTAGTGTATCAATAACTTTTTTTTGGTAGATATAGTGGTTTATAGAGACTACACCCTCTTGATTATAGATTAGTTTGAGTCTGTAGGTTCTATTTTTTTCGCTTTGGATTTTCTTGAGATAACTCTTTAGCTCTTGCTCTAGATTAAAGCTATTTTTACTCCCGTACAGTTCTCTAAAAGATCTCTCAATTCTATTTTGGTGGAAAGTTAAATGTTGGGCTTTCTGTTTTGTAAGGGCAATAGTTTCGAAAAGAGTCTCATCTTTATGGTTTCTTGCCTGCTTTGTAAGCTCTAACTCCAGTGGTTCAAAGCCAAGCATAAGCTTTGAAAGAGCTCTAGCCATTAAATAGGGCAGTACTTTGGTACCTGCTTGCGCTGTCTGGCAGTACAGTTACAATATTTTTACCCTTGATATCCTGCTCTTTTGCCAACCTATATATACCAGCTATATTGGCGCCACTTGATATTCCTACAAAGAGACCCTCCTCTTTTGCTAGTTGTGAAGCTCTGCGCATTGCACTTTCGCCATTTACAGTAACTATGGCATCTAAAAGATCTTTATCTAGATTTATCGGGATAAATCCGGCACCAATACCCTCTATCTTATGGGCACCTTTCTCTTTGCCACTGATTACCGCGCTCTCTTCGGGTTCTATTGCTATAATTGTTGCATCGGCTACCTCTTTAAGGTAGATACCGGCACCACTGATAGTTCCACCAGTACCAACACCAGCTATAAAAATATCTACTTTTTTATCGAGCGACTCTGCTATCTCTTTGCCTGTGCTAATGTAGTGGATGCGCGGGTTTGCTGGGTTTTCAAATTGTTTTAGCATAACTGCACCCTCATTTTGTTCTATCTCTTTTGCTTTGTCGATAGAGCCTTGCATACCTAAGGCTGCATCTGTAAGTATCAGCTTGGCGCCAAAGTGGCTTATTATCTCTCGTCGTTCTTTACTCATCGACTCTGGCATAACGATTGTAAGTTGAATCTTTTTGACAGCGCAAACCATAGCTAAGCCTATGCCTGTATTGCCACTTGTTGGCTCTACTATGTGGTTACTATGGAGTTTGCCACACCCTAGTGCATCTTCTACCATGGCAAGTGCAATTCTATCTTTTATAGAGCCTCCTGGGTTCATAAATTCACATTTTGCATATAGATTACACTCTAGCTCCTGACTAATCGTCTCAAGTTTTACTAGTGGAGTATTGCCGATGTTTTTTAAAATATTACTCATCTTCTGCCTTTTCAAGTGGAATAAACATCCCCTCTTTTTTGGAGTAGTAGAGAATCTTTCCGCTCGCTAAATTGTAGTGCCAACCGTGCAGAAAGAGTTTTTTCTCTTCAACTCGTTTTTTTACCGAGGGGTAGGTAAGAAGATTTTTGAGTTGCAATACAACAGAGACCTTTTCTGTGTAGTGGCGAATATCACTGAGTGTTCCATCTGGCATATGCTCTAAGACATACTCTTTGGCAGGCTCTCCAAGGCTCAGCCACTTGATTGTGTGTATATTTGTTTCGCTTTTTTTGATATCTTTAAAGAGTGCTCCAATTGCTCCACAGTCAGAGTGCCCACAGACAATTACATTCTCTACCTCTAAAACATCTGTTGCGTACTCTATAGCGGCAGCTGTAGCATGAAACTCGCTATCTGGCTTAAAAGGGGCTACAAAGTTCCCAATATTTCGAATAACAAAGAGTTCTCCGGGTAGAGTGTTGGTAATAAGGGTTGGGACAACACGTGAGTCGCTGCAGCCAATAAAGAGTGCCTTGGGTTTTTGCCCATGCTCTACCAAATCTTGAAAGAGCTCTTTGTAGTTTTTTATCTCTACATCTTTAAACTCTTGGTATCCTTCTATAACTTCTTTCATGTAATCTTTCCTTTTATTGTATAGACCACTGAAGGCTTTTGCCTGCTAAGAACGGTACAATTTCGCCATAACTATCTGGAACTATAAACTCTTTTTTCTCTAATAGTATACTCTTTTTAGGCGGTGTGATATTGTATATTTTTTGTGCATTATCGCTTACAAAAGCTTGTAGGTTTTCGAGTTTTCCGTGTTGCTCAAAAAGCTGTGCCAGGGCTTGCAGGGCAATTGGTGCTGTAAATACACCGGCTGCACACCCTGGGGCTTCTTTGGCGCTTTTTGGGTGGGGTGCAGAGTCGGAGCCAAACATAACTTTTGGGTTTGCATTAAGTGCTAAATCTATAAGTGCAGCTCTATCTTCGGGGCGTTTCGCAATTGGTTTACAAAAAAGGTGGGGTTGTAACATTCCGCCTGCTACATCGTCGAGTGTTATGTAGAGGTGGTGGAGTGTAATAGTCGCGTAGAGGTTGTCGTGTTCTAGAACTGCTTTGGCAGAAGCTGCCGTTGTAATATGTTCCATAACTATTTTTAGTTTTGGAAAAGCAGTTGCAAGTTGCTTATAGATAGGGATAAACTCTGCCTCTCTATCCATTACAAAACCGTCACTCTCGCCGTGGATACAGAGTGGAATTTGCAGCTGGCTCATCGCTTCGAGTGTCTCTTTAAGCGTCTCTATATCGAAGCTGTTTACGCCACCTTCACTGTTTGTAGTAATTCCGGCAGGGTAGAGTTTGATTGCCAAGATATCATCTTTAATGCTTTGAAGAAACTCGTAATTGTAACTGTTGCTAAAAAAGAGTGTCATATAGGGGGTAAAGGTGCCATCTTTAGCTGCTTCTACTATTTCATCTCTATAGTTTTTTACCATCTCTTTGGTGGTAATTGGAGGCACGGTATTTGGCATAATAAGTGCGCCACTAAATGTTTTAGAGCTAAGAGGAGTTATGTTTTTAAGCATTTCACCTTGACGAAGGTGGAGGTGCATATCCAGCGGGGAGGTAAGTTGCAGTTGCATCAAAATCCTTTACAATCGCATATTGCGAGTTTGTTACTGGGAGAAACCAGTAGTGAATACGTAGTGTACTATGAAACGGTTTAAATTTCAAGGGTGCGCTCGCTTTGCAGGCTCTTTGTATTGGGTTGTAGAGTTCAGTCGCTTTTGGTTTTTTATAGGTGATTTTGGGGTAGTCGATACCGCCGGGAAATAGCTGGTTGCAGCTGGCTATACGCAGCGCAGATTTTGCGGTGGCGCTGAGTGGGTGCGAGTTGTCAAAGAGCCACTTGGAGTACTCTGAACAGCTAGGGTAGTAGCGGCACGAAGCGGGGGTGAGTTTAGAGATATATTGGTACCACTTAAGAGGCTGCAAAAAGATGCTTCTCTTCATCTATTGATCCTCGGGGTGGGGGAGTACAACATAGGAGTCGCTACCGTTTACACTATGGTATATTGTTGTTTTATGCAGTTTCGAGTAGAACTTTAAAAGCAGCTTCTGCTCTGTTGGCTCGATAGATGGCTTAAACCAGCCATTATTGCTGAGAACTATTAACTGTTTCGGGTCATCTTTGTAGGTGCGTGGGTGTGTGCCCTCGTAGCATATGGCAACTTTAAACTTTTTTTCAAGTATATTGACATAGCTAAAGTTACTGTCTCCTTTATAATCTACAGAGCCGTCGAAAAAAATCTTATTAACAATCGAGCCCATCCAACTAGGCAGGGGATTAGCCTCGCCAAATGGTACTAAGACAACTTTATTGGCAATGGTGTAGTTGCCATCTTTTATAATATATGCAGAGTTTCGGTAGTCATTAAATGCTTTATCGTAGAGTGCGCCTGTAACTATGGTAATATCTTTAGAACGTTTTTGTAGCTCTTTTAATATATCTTCTTGGCGATTTAAAAAGTAGGGAAGCACAGACTCTGGGAAGATAATTAACTTCTTCTTTTTTGCAATAGCACTATCTATTTTTTTGAGTACAAGATTTGTATATTTTAGTTGGTTTTGTGGCTTCCACTTCTCTTTTATAGATATTTGGGTATGAACTAGCTCTACATCACGCAGAAGTTTAGCATTGAGTGTCGATGAGTGTTTCAGATCTATTGTAAAAAGTAGCAGCAGCAGTATTGTGTAGCGCTTTAAAGTCGCAAAGAGTGACAGTATTGCGAGGGTTAGAAGGAAACTCCAGAGGTAAATACTCTGTAGAGACTCTACAAAAAGAAGCTGCAGTTTAAGCCAGTTAAAGCCAAAGGGTTCAAAGCTGTTAATTGCCAAAAGGGCAAAAACATTTAGGATATAGACACTCTTTTCGGCGTAGATTGCGTAGAAGTAGCTCTCTATTTTTTCGGCTATTTTTTGGCTTAGATAGCGTAGTGTCATAAAGAGCACTCCATATATTAAGCCGATTATCAGGATAACAAGAGGTATAAGATACGCCATTTTGTAGTAGATAAAGCTCACAGCCATCCACCAGAGCCAACTAATAGCCAAAAAGAAGCCACTAAAGAACCAAACAGGAGTAGAGGCTTTGAGTAGTCTATAGAGACCAGAAAGGGCTAAAATAGAGTTGAGTAGGAGTTTTGGATAGCCATTAATCCAGCTAAAATGCTCAATATAGATAAAAGCGCTTAAAAGTAGGGCAGTAAACAAGCCTTCTATTATATTGTTGGTGGTAAAATATTTTCCTATTTTCATTTTTAAAGGACCTTTGTATGTCAAACCAACTGATGCAGTTTTTACCAATTATTCTACTATTTGCAATTTTTTACTTCTTAATTATTCGACCACAACAGAAAGCTCAAAAAGAGCATAAATTGATGTTGGAGTCTTTAGAAAAAGGTGACAAAATTGTTACAACCGGTGGTTTAATAGCCGAAGTAGTTAAACCTGAAGAGGATTTTATCAAAATTAAACTAAATGATGAGACGATAGTGAAGCTTGATAGAAGCTACGTAGCGAAAAAATTAGATTAACGGCATATTGAATGGGAAAATTAAACTTTAGAGTTGTTATATTCGCTTTGGCGTTTCTGTTTGGAGTTGTTTTTTCTATTCCAAGCCTTACGCAGAGCGAAAGTGGCAAAAAGATTACATTGGGGCTGGACCTTCAGGGTGGATTACATATGCTCTTGGGTATTAAAACCGAAGAGGCGATAAAATCTTATATTAAATCGTTGGCATCTACTGCGAAATTTACACTTGATAAGAAAGATATTGTTATAGATGATATTGTTCTCTCTAGTGAGAGTGTTTCGTTCGCGGTACTAGATGAAGATGAGGTGCAAAACGCCCATAAACTTCTGCAAGAGACTCTTAAAGAGGAGAAAGTAACAGCAGTAAAGAATATGATTACTATTACTTTGCCAGAAGTTGAGATAAAAAAGGTTACTCAAAAGGCTATCTCTCAGGCAGTGGAGACTATTCGAAACCGTTTGAACCAATTTGGTTTAGCAGAGCCAACTGTTGCAAAACAAGGCAAAGATAAAATTTTGGTTGAAGTCCCGGGTATAAAAACCGAAGAGGATAAAAATAGAATTAAAAAACTTATCGCTAAAACAGCACACCTGCAACTAATGGCAGTAGATGAGGGCAGAACAGCACGTGCGAGTGTTATAAGTGAAGCAGAGGCGAAAAAGTATGGCGATGTTGTTATGGAGGATGTAAAAAACCCTAACGATAAATATTTGCTTCGTGCCATTCCTATTTTAGATGGTTCAATGCTTACTGATGCAAAATCTGTATATGATAAAAACGGGCAACCAATGATTACATTTGAGCTTAATGGCGAGGGTGCAAAGATTTTTGCAAACTTTACAGAAAAGGCGGCTCCATCTCGTGCAAGGCTGGCAATTGTTTTGGATAAAAAAGTCTACTCTGCACCACACATAAACGAGAGAATCGGTGGTGGTCGCGGGCAGATAACAGGCGGATTTACCATTAATGAAGCAAACGATGTTGCAATCGCTTTGCGCTCAGGAGCACTACTCGCACCTGTATATGTAATGGAAGAGCGAAGTGTCGGTCCAAGTCTTGGTAAAGATAGTATAATTGCAAGTTCTATTGCACTCATGAGTGGATTTATTTTAGTTTTCCTCTTTATGATGCTCTATTACGGTATGGCTGGGGTAATTGCAGATATTGCGCTTGTAGCAAACCTCTTTTTACTTATAGCAATTATGTCGCTCTTTGGAGCAACATTAACACTGCCTGGTATGGCTGGTATTGTATTGACTGTAGGTATGGCAGTCGATGCCAACGTAATTATTAATGAGCGTATCAGGGAGTTGCTTCGAGAGGGTAAAAGTGTAGCAAAAGCGATAGAGGATGGCTATGCAAATGCCTTTACAGCAATTTGGGATGCCAATGTCACAACACTTATTGCTTCTACGCTTCTATTCTTCTATGGAACAGGTGCAATTAAAGGGTTTGCGGTAACGATGACAATTGGTATTTTAGCCTCTATGCTTACAGCAATATTGGGAACACATGGTATCTACCAGATGATACTTCCAAAGATAAAAAAAGAGAAACTGGGCTTCTGGTTTGGTATAAAAGGGGTTAAATAATGGAAATGTTCAGATATAAAGACCCAATAAAGTTAATGGCAAAAGCAAAATACTTTGGGCTTTTGTCTCTAATAGTTATTTTGGCATCGTGGACAATAATCTTTACAAAAGGTTTTAACTACGGTATCGACTTTGCAGGTGGTACACTGATACAGGTAAAGTATGAGAAAAAGGCACCACTTAAAGATATTAGAGCAGCACTTAGCGGTGTAAAAGGTTTTGAGGATGCATCTGTAACCAACTTTGGGAGTGAGCAAGAGGTTGTTATTCGAACCAAAAGTTCTTCTAGCGTAGTTGCCAAAGATGTGGGTAAAGAGGTTGCCGATATCTTAAAAGATACCGGAAAAGTTGAGATTCGCCGTGTTGATATGGTTGGTCCAAAGATTGGTGGGGAGCTGAGAGAGAAGGGTTTAAAAGCGACACTCTTTGCTATTTTAGGTATTTTAATCTATATCTCATTTCGGTTTGAGTGGCGTTTTGCACTTGCCTCTGTTGCTGCGTTGGTACACGATGTATCAATTGCGTTAGGGGCAATTGCGCTCTTTAGCGTACCTTTTAACCTCGATATTCTAGCGGCTATTCTTACCATTTTAGGATACTCGTTGAATGATACCATTATTGTATTCGACAGGATACGTGAGGGGATAGAGAAGGCAAAAGATGTAATACTTGGCGATATTATAGATGAGTCAGTTACTAGAACACTCTCTCGTACAACGCTTACCTCTTTAACAACATTCTTTGTTGTTTTGGTACTTTACCTTTTTGGTGGAGAGATACTTAGTGGATTTAGCTTTACTCTATTGGTTGGGGTTATTGTGGGTACTTACTCCTCTATCTTTATTGCCTCTCCTATCTTGATGTGGCTTGGCTTTAGTGTAAAAGATTATAAGCAGATGCTCGCAGACAAGAAGAAGAGAGAGATAGAGAAAGATAAACTACGTAACCAGTTTGAGCAGGGCGTAGTATAAACAGTGTATCCGCTTAGAAAAATCAGGATGAGATTGATTTATATACTGCTCCCGCTTCTAGCTTTTGTGGCACCGCTTTTTGCTACGCTGCCACAAAGTATGGTTGACGCAATAGTAAATGACAAGATAGACCCTAAAAATTTAAGTATTGTTGTTCAGGATTTAAGCAGTGGTACAGTGATTGCCTCTTTAAATCCTACTACTCCAAGAGTGCCGGCATCTGTGGAGAAGATAGCAACAGCTTATGCAGTGCTACTAGAGTTTGGTGCAGACTTTAAATGGCCAACACAGCTCTACTATCGTGGTACTCTAAAGAGCGGAGTACTGCATGGAGATATTATTGTTAAAGGGTATGGAGACCCAACCCTGCGCGCAAAAGATGTAAAAGAGTTTGCACAAAAGATAGCATCTTTTGGAGTACGAAAAGTTGTAGGTAATATTGTTATTGATAGAACTTTTTTCAAAAACAGCCCAAAAATAAGCTCTGGTTTTGATAAAAATTTTCTTAGTGAATATAATGCGATGCCAGATGCTCTTATGTATAATGACCACCTCAATTATATACAAATAGCACCTCGAAATGGGATTATAACTGCACAGGCACTCTATAGTGATAAAAGTTTTCGTATATCAAATAGAATAAAAGCAACAAATGGCGCTTGTAGAGGTAAAAATGCATGGCCTAGTGTTAAATATAGCAAACGTTCTGATCATATTGATGTTGTTTTAGATGGGACACTCTCGAAAAGATGTCATAAAATAACGCTGCACAATGTACTCTCTAAACCATATAGTAGTTTTTACTACTCTTTTAAATCTTATCTTCAAGCCTCGGGTGTTGCGTTTAATGGGGTCTTAAAATTAAGCGCTGTTCCTAAAGGTGCAAAACTGCTGATGACACACTACTCTAAGCCACTAGAAAAAATTGTAGCCAAGACACTTAAAAAGAGTAATAATCTTTATGCTAGACATCTATTTTTAGCTTTAGGTGCCAAACGTTACGGCTATCCGGCAACTGTAGAGAATGCAGAGCGTGCAGTTAGAGATACTCTTGGACCAAAAGGTGTTTTAAGTACCGGAGATTTTATAGATAATGGATGTGGGCTCTCAATACGCTCGCGCATGAGCCCTATGACAGCAATAAAAATAAATAGAAGTGCATATAGAGATTTTGGAAAAATGTGGTTAGATTCTCTCTCGATTGCTGGTGTAGATGGAACACTAAAGAAGCGATTTGCACACTCTATTGTAAAAAAACATGCATTTATGAAGACAGGTACACTTAAAAGAGCTAAAAATATTGCCGGTTTTGTAAAGACAAAAAGTGGACGATTGCTTAATGTTGCGATCTTCTATAATGGCGCCAAAATTTGGCTAGGACGAGATATTCAAAATAAAATTATTACTATGTTAGTAAGAGAGTAAAGGTGCCTTTAGTGGCATGAAAAGGGAGTATATGGAGTTTCAAAAGTACCCATTCGAGAGATTAAATGAGTTATTAGAGGGTATCGAAGCAAACAGTAGCTATGAGCCAATTGCCTTAACTATTGGTGAGCCACAGTTTGCTACACCACAGTTTATCAAAGATGCATTGTCTAATAGCATAGATACACTCAATAAGTATCCAAAAACTTCGGGTGAGCTGGAGTTAAAAGAGGCGCAGTTAAGTTATTTAGAGCAGAGATTTGACCTCGATTTAGCACTTGAGCAGATTATCCCTACTTTTGGAACACGTGAACTGCTTTTTAACTTTCCGCAATTTTTTCTGGCTGATAAGAAGAGCCCTAAAGTTGCATATGTGAACCCTTTTTACCAAATTTATGAGGGTGCTGCAATCGCTAGCAGTGCAGAAGTAGTCTATTTGAACCTCGAAAAAGAGAATGGTTTTAAACCCCAAATAGATAGAGAAGTGTTAAAAGATGTAGATTTGGTTATTCTAAATACACCAAGCAACCCAACAGCTTCGGTGATGAGCTTAGAGGAGATGACAGAGTGGGTAAAACTGGCACTTGAATACGATTTTGTACTTTTAAATGATGAGTGTTATATTGAGCTCTACTCAAAAGAGCCAATTCCATCTATTCTAAATGCTTCTATTGCAGCCGGGAATAGTGAATTTAAAAATATTTTAACCGCAAATTCTGTCTCTAAACGCTCAAGTGCCCCTGGGCTTCGTAGCGGTTTTGTTGCAGGAGATAGTGCTATTTTAAAAGAGTATCTAAAATACAGAACATATGTTGGGTGCGCAAGCCCAGTGCCACTGCAATATGCAGCTGCTGCTGCTTGGAGAGAGCAGGAGCATGTGCAGGAGTTTAGAGAGCTCTATAGAGAGAACCTTGAGCTTGCAGGTGAGATTTTAGGGGTAGATGTGCCCGATGCAACTTTTTATATCTGGTTAGAGGTTGATGATGCACTTGCCAAAGCCCAAAAGCTCTACGAAGAGTACAATGTAAAAGTGCTTCCGGGAGAGTTTTTAGGAAGAGATGGAGCCGGTAAAGGCTATTGGCGACTTGCACTGGTATATGAACCAGAAATTACCAAAGAGGCACTGCTTAGAATAAGAAAATTTTTAAAGGGATAGTATGGAAAAGAGTATTGATATAGAAGCACTAAAGAGTGATAAAGAGTTTCAAGAGAACCTAAAACAGCTAGAGGAGGAGGTAAAAACAACCGACTCTTTGGCAAAAGTCTACCAGCTTTTAGATGCAAAATTGGCAATAAATGCAGATGAGAATGAGATAAACGAACTCTTTCAAAGAGTTGTATCTGAAAGTTTTAACAGAGTATCAGAAGCAATAAGTCAAGGAGGCGAGTTGAACCTGGCTGATCCTGAAGATTGGGCAGCAGCAAGAGCTATCTATGAACATGCGATAGAGCGATACAGCAGTAACGATAAAAATGCAGCACAAGAGCTATTTTTAGCACTGAATTTTCTTATTACTAATCCAGAGGTAAAAGATGCAATGATGGTACACGCAGCAGCTGTTGGAAAAGGGTATAGTTTTGATGACTTCTTTAACAAGCTTACAAAAGTTGAAGATGCTGATTTTAATGACCCAATGGCTGTATTTGTAACCGATTTTGTGCAGCCTGTGGATATTCTGTTGGAGATGATGAGCGAAGAAGTAGCAGCACTGAATGCACGTTTAGAGAAGCTAAAAAAGGTACAAGAGGAAGCAAAATAATGCATATTCACTTTATTGGGATTGGAGGTATTGGGCTCTCGGCACTTGCAAAGTTTTTAGCAGGGCAGGGGTATAAGATAAGTGGGAGCGATATCTCAAAGAGTGAAATAACTGATGATTTGGCTATCAATTTTGGTGCCCAAATTACGATTCCGCACCATCCCGATGCTGTGGAGGGGGCTGATATGGTTATACACTCTGCAATTATTCGCCCCAATAATCCAGAGTACACAAAAGCCAAGGAGCTTGGTGTGAAGCTGCTCTCTCGTAAAGAGGCATTAAAGTTTATTCTTCAGGATAGTCGAGTGTTTGGTGTTGCCGGTGCACATGGTAAAAGCACAACCTCTGCAATATTGGCAGCAACTATAGAAGAGAGCAATGCGCTTATTGGGGCAATTAGTAAAGAGTTTGGCTCAAATGTTAGAACTTATGACAATAGAGATGTCGTTTTTGAAGCAGACGAGAGCGATGCTAGCTTTTTAAACTCTAATCCATATCTTGCAATTGTTACCAACGTTGAGCCTGAACATATGGAGTACTACGAGTACGATGAGAAGCGTTTCTATCAGGCATACAGAGATTACCTTGAGCTTGCAAAGATACGAGTACTCAATGGCGAAGATGAGTTTTTAGCAAAGCAGAGTGACTTGGACTCTATCTACCTCTACCCTAGCCAGGATATTGGCGATGTAGAGAATATATTAATAGATGGCGAGCCACATGTGCGGTTTACACTTAAAGAGTATGGTCAGTTTGATGTCTTTGGTTTAGGCTTTCATATTGCACTTGACGCCTCTTTAGCAATACTTGCAGCCATCGAGCTTGGTATGGATGTTGAAACTATTCGTGAAAATCTCTTAAGGTATAAAGGTATTAAGAAGCGTTTTGACGTAATCCAAAAAAATGGAATGGTAGTAATAGATGACTACGGTCACCACCCTACAGAGATAAAAGCAACGCTAAACTCTGTAAAAGAGTACGCAAGACT
>JANTGQ010000025.1 GCA_024762845.1 Nitratifractor sp.
TAAGTGGTGCTATGGAGCGTGGGCATGACTTTACATATATCTGTCTAGATAACGAAAACTATGCAAATACAGGTGGACAGAGAAGTTCTGCTACTCCAGTAGGAGCACACAGTACTACAGCGCAAGCGGGTAGCGACAGCTATGGTAAAAAAGAGAAGAAAAAAGATATGATTTCTATTATGGCAGCTCATGGTGCACCATATGTTGCACAGTTGGCTCCTAATAAGTGGAAGAGTATGGCAAAAGGTTTCCAAAAAGCACTAGAGACTGAAGGGCCATGTTTTATTAACACTGTTTCTGCTTGTTGTACAGAGTGGAAGTTTGATCCAAAAGATACAATTCATATTACAGATTTGGCGACAGATTCACTTATGTTCCCAGTGTATGAGATTATTGATGGTCATGAGTTAAATATTCTCTATAGACCAAAAAATATTATTTCTGTAGAGGATTATATGGCTTCTCAAGGAAGATACAGACACCTCTTTAAACCACAGTATAGACATATTATAGACGAAGTTCAAAAAGATGTTGACGCAAAGTGGGAGTACCTACAAAGAAGAGAAGAGGCAAGAGTTTAAGACTCTCTTCTTCTTATAATAACTTATGGGTATCTAGGGTTATTAGATGTGCCCTTATTATATCTTTTACTTCTACCTGCTACTTTTTTAATCAAAACTTTCTAAAAAATTAAATTTTACTTCTACTTTCAGATTCTTAACTAAAATTAAGATAAAATAATTATCAACAATCTTAAAGGAGTCAAATATGAGAATGACAAAAGTGTTACTGGCTGCTGCAGCATCTGTTGCTCTACTTGCTTCACCACTGAGTGCAAAGAAGATTAAATGGAAATTGGCAGAGACTTGGCCATCTACTCTTACACCATTGGCATCACCACCTGCAAAACTTGCAGCTCTTATGAAAGAGATGAGTGATGGTGAGTTTATTATTAAAGTAGAGGGGAAAGAGAAGCACAAAGCTCCACTTGGCATTTTAGATATGGTTAAAGGTGGACAGTACCAAATGGGTCACAGTGGTTCTTATTACTGGAAAGGTAAAGATATTAACACTGTATGGTTTACAACTGTACCATTTGGTATGACCCCTTCGGAGCAGTACGCATGGTTCTATTACGGTAATGGAATAAAGTATATGAAAGAGGTCTACGATAAGTTTGGTGTATACAACTACCCAGGCGGTAACACAGGGAACCAAATGGGTGGATGGTTTAGAAAAGAGATTAAGAGCGTAGCTGATCTTAAGGGTCTAAAGATGAGAATCCCAGGTCTTGCTGGTGAAGTTATGGCAAAACTTGGAGTAAATGTTACCAATATTCCTGCAGGAGAGCTTTATACTGCGCTTGATCGTGGTACTATTGATGCGCTCGAGTGGGTAGGACCTGGTATGGATATTAAGATGGGCTTTAACAAAGTTGCGAAATACTACTATACTGGTTGGCATGAGCCTGCAAGTGAGATGCAGTTTTTAGTGAATAAAAAAGCGTATGATAAATTACCAAAAAAATACCAGGTAATGTTAGAGACTGCAATGAAAGCGGCATCTATGGATATGTATATAGAAAACTTTGCACAATCAGCTGATGCATGGGCAAAAATGAAAAAAGATTACCCAGATATTCAGGTAAAAACATTCCCGAAACCTGTTATGCAAGCACTTAAAAAAGCATCTGACGATGTATATGCAGGATACGCGGCTAAAAATCCGAAGTTCAAAGAGATTTTAGATGACTATACTGCATATATGAAAAAAGCAAGAGAGTGGTCAATGATGAGCCAATACTACTACCTGCAAACTTCAAAAGAGTTAGAGAGTACAAAATAGAACTTAGCTCCCTTTTTGGGATGGATTGCCTTAAGTTAATAAAAGAGAGCCTTCGGCTTTGCCTCAGGGTGGCTAATTTCTGTCATTCTGAGCATAGCGAAGAATCTAAAAAGTTCTTAGCTTAATAGCATTAGGGATGATATAAAATTACCAAAGCAATTAATAGTCTTCTGTTATAGACTTTTAATTGGTTCGGTAACAAGGGAAAATATTTTTAGTATAACCCAAAAGTTTACTTTCAAGGATGATAATGCTTCTAAAAATAGAGAGATTTACCGATAAAATTATCGACTTTTTCGGTTTAGTTACAGCAGTTTTACTTGTCTTAATGATACTTAATGTTGCTTTTGATGTTGCTATGCGCTATATTTTCCACAATAGTTCAATAGGAATGCAAGAGTTAGAGTGGCATCTGTTTGCTGTGATAATACTTTATGGTACTGGATATGCTCTGAAACATAATGCTCATGTAAGAGTCGATTTCCTATATGACAACTTCTCTGCTAGAAAACAGGCTTGGGTAAATGTATTAGGAACTATTTTCTTCTTATTGCCTTTGGCTCTATTGGTAATTTATGGCTCTTGGGAGTTTGTAATGGACTCGTATACCTCAAATGAGATTAGTGAAGACCCAGGTGGTTTGCCTTATCGATGGATTATTAAAGCCCAAATTCCTATCGCTTTTATCTTTTTACTATTTAGTGCATTTAATTTTTTGCTCCATAATGTAAATACTATTAAAGGAAATGAGAAGCCTTTAGTAATAGAGGAGGATCAACTATGATAGGTATTGTAATGTTTCTAGCAGCTCTTTTGCTGCTTGTTATTGGTTTTCCTGTTGCTTTTACCTTTGGTGCAGTTGCTCTCTATTTTGGATTAGGAGCCGCATATATAGAGATTGTGCCAGATGGCGGGACGATGTTAGAGTGGTGGGATGAGTTTCTCTCTATGTTCTCTATGATGCCATTTAGAATTTACTCTATTATGACAAACAAAATCTTAATGGCAGTACCACTCTTTATATTTATGGGAATAGTGCTGCAAAAGTCTGAGCTTGCCGAGAGACTGCTACAGTCGATGGGAACACTCTTTGGAAAAGTAAGAGGTGGTTTGGCAATATCTACTGTATTAATTGGTGCACTGCTTGCTGCATCTACAGGTGTTGTGGGGGCTAGTGTTGTTGCAATGGGTGTAATCTCTTTGCCAATTATGCTAAGAAATAACTACGATAGTAAATTAAGCTGTGGGACAATTTGTGCATCTGGAACTTTAGGGCAGATTATTCCACCATCTATTGTGTTGATTGTCTTGGCAGATGTCTTTCAGCTTCCTGTTGGAGATTTGTTTCGTGCAGCACTTATGCCAGGTTTAGTACTTGTTGGTGTGTATGTGCTCTATATTCTGACTATCTCTTATATAAAGCCAGAAGTAGCGCCATCGGTTAAAAGAGCAGAGGGCGTAAGCTATTCTGCCAATCTAAAAACTGCATTAATTGCTATTATACCACCGTTGACTCTTATAGTCTTGGTTCTAGGTTCAATATTTGCAGGTATTGCAACACCTACAGAGTCTGCATCTTTAGGCGCTCTTGGGAGTATGATACTAGCTGCTATGTATAAAAAGCTAAGTATATCTCTTATCAAAGAGGCATCATTAGAGACGGTCAAAACAACTGCTATGGTCTTTGCTATTTTGGTTGGAGCAACTGCCTTTTCGATGGTATTTACATATAGCGGTGCAGATGAGATAGTAGAGCAATTTATGACAAACTTACCAGGGCAGAAGTGGGGCTTTATAATATCGGCTATGCTCATTATTATGTTCCTTGGTTTCTTTATAGACTTTATTGAAATCTCTTATATTGTTGTGCCTATACTGCTACCAATTGCCCAAACTATTGGTATTGACCCGCTTTGGTTTGCAATACTGATTGCACTTAACCTGCAAACATCATTCTTAACCCCACCATTTGGCTTTAGCCTCTTCTATCTCAAAGGCGTGGCGCCACCACAGATAAAGACTACAGATATTTATAGGGGTGTTGTTCCATTTATTCTGCTACAGATGCTAGTTTTGGCATCTATTGTTATTTTTCCACAGCTGTATGGCTTTAAGGTATAAAGTTAGCAGTTAGATGGAGCGTTAGAGATTCTTCGCTGCGCTCAGAATGACTGCATTATTGAACTTTATACTCTAAACCTTCCGTCATCCTGAGCATAGCGAAGGATCTATATACAGCAGGAAGAGGGGACAGTTTTAAGTAATCAAGCATATAAGAGCTGCCCTATAGTATAATTTGAAAACTGTTTTTAGGAGACTATTTTGAAAAAAAATATAGCAAGTGCAAGGATCGATATAGAGAGTTCGGCTCTACTGAAAGAGTTAAATGACTCATTACCATTTGATAAAGAGCTTTTCCGAGAGGATATTACAGGCTCTTTGGCACATGCAAAGATGCTTACGAAGCAAGGTATTATAAGCCAAGATGACTGGAAGTTAATCGAGCAGGGGTTAAACGAACTTTTAGAAGAGATAGGGCAGGGGAGTGTGGAGCTAAATGGCGGGGATGAAGATATTCATATGGCTATCGAACGCCTTTTAACTGCCAAGATTGGAGATGCTGCAAAGCGTGTGCATACTGCAAGAAGCCGAAACGATCAGGTGGCTACAGACTTTAGGCTCTATGTTTTACATAATAATCAAGAGATTGCTCGTCTTTTAGTTGAATTGATTAAAAGCTTTTTATCAATTGCCAGTAAAAATAGAGATACACTCTTGCCGGGTATGACACATCTACAGCATGCACAGCCTATTAACTTTGCTTACCATATGTTAGCATATGCTAGTATGTTTAAGAGAGATTTTGAGCGTTTTATTAGCTCCTATAAGCGTAATAATATATCGCCACTTGGATGTGCTGCCCTTGCCGGTACCCCACACCCTATAGATAGAGAGCAAACAACAGCAGAACTTGGATTTAAAGAGCCATCTCTTAACTGTTTAGATACAGTAAGCGATAGAGATTTTGCATTGGAGATTCTATTTAATATCTCGACTATGATGATGCATATAAGCCGCTTAAGCGAAGAGCTTATTCTGTGGAGCACAAGCGAATTTAAATTTGTAACTCTAAGTGATAAACATGCAACGGGCAGCTCTATTATGCCACAGAAGAAAAACCCTGATATTCCAGAGCTTCTACGCGGAAAAACAGGTCGCGTAAATGGAAATTTAGTTTCACTCTTAACCGTTATGAAAGGCTTACCATTAGCCTACAATAAAGATACCCAAGAGGATAAAGAGGGCGTATTTGACAGCGTAAAAACAGCCAAACTCTCATTAATGGTTCTTAAAGAGATGTTAGATGAGATGAAAGTAAACAAAGAGAACATGGAAAATGCCTGCAAAAAGGGGCACTTAAGTGCAACAGATTTAGCAGACTATATGGTAAAAAATTTAAATATGCCATTTAGAGATGCTTATCATTTAGTAGGCAATATTGTAAACGAAGCTGAAAAGATGAATAAAGATATCTCTGAGCTTACTTTCGAAGAGCTACACGCAATTGACCCACGTTTCAAAGAGGATGCTATCGAAGTGTTAAATATAGAAAACTCTATGAATGCCAGAAAAAGTTATGGTGGTACCTCGAAAGAGTCAACACAAAAACAGATAGAGATTTTAAATAGCTGGTTAGAGAGTTTATAGGAGAAATAATTAAACCCATATTTCGCATTAGAGATTGCAGAACTCTACACAAGCCATTGCACTGTAAGCACTTACAGAGAAACTACCGATTCATAGCACCTACGGGTACACCTTAAGTTTTCTGCAAATACCTACAGCACAAGCATTTGGTAGATTTCAAACAATTCTAATGCATAATCTGGGTTAAAATATTTCTTTTTAAAAAAGAGTTAAATTTAGAGGCTCCTCCAATAAGAGCGCCAAAGGCGCGAGGGCACGCCGCCGAGGCGAACTTAGCGTTAGCGTAGCAAAAGGGGCTTTGCTCCTTTTGTGTTCTATTAAAACAAAGTGCCAAAGGCGCGAGGGCACGCCGCCGAGGCGAACTTAGCGTTAGCGTAGCAAAAGGGGCTTTGCTCCTTTTACGTCCTATTAAAAGGAAAATGAATTACATCATTCCCATTCCGCCCATGCCTCCCATTCCGCCCATGTCTGGAGCTAATGGAGCTTGAGTAGCGTTTTTCTCTGGTACATCACTTACTGATGCTTCAGTTGTTAATAGTAAACTTGCAACACTTACTGCATTTTGTAGTGCAACACGCTCAACTTTAAGTGGGTCAATAATTCCCGCTTCGAACATATCTACATATGTACCGTTAGATGCATCGAAGCCGTGGTTTGCACTTTCGCTGTTGCTTACTTTATCTGCAACAACACCTGCATCGAAACCAGCATTATCTGCGATTTGTTTAATTGGAGCAACAATAGCACGTAGAATAATATCTGCACCAACTCTTTCGTCGCCCTCTAAATCTAGAGATACAGACTTACCAGCTTTTACAAGTGCCGCGCCACCACCAATTACGATACCTTCGTCAACTGCTGCTTTTGTTGCACTTAGAGCATCGTCTACTCTATCTTTTTTCTCTTTCATCTCTGTCTCTGTTGCTGCACCAACTTTAATTACTGCAACACCACCACTGAGTTTTGCAAGACGCTCTTGAAGCTTCTCTTTGTCATATTCGCTAGTTGTGTTGCCAATTTGGGTTTTAATCTCTTGAACACGAGCCTCTACACCCTCTTTAGCACCTTTACCATCTACAACAGTTGTATTGTCTTTATCGATAACTACTCTTGCAGCTTGTCCTAATTGCTCAATCGTAGTCTTCTCAAGTGTAAGACCAAGCTCTTCTGTAATTACAGTTCCGCCAGTTAGGATAGCTATATCTTTTAGCATCTCTTTTTTTCTATCGCCAAAGCCTGGTGCTTTTACAGCTGCTATATTTAAGATACCTTTGAGTCTGTTAAGAACTAAAGTTGCAAGTGCTTCACCCTCTACATCGTCTGCAATAATTAGTAGTGGACGACCGCTCTGTTGTGTTTGCTCTAATACAGGGATTAAATCTTTTAAAGAAGAGATTTTGCTCTCTGTAATAAGAATAAGTGGGTTCTCCATCTCTACAGTCATCTTTTCATTGTTTGTAACGAAGTATGGGCTTAAATAACCTCTGTCAAACTGCATACCCTCTACAACTTCGAGTTCATCATTAATACCTTTTGCCTCTTCTACTGTAATAACACCATCTTTACCAACTTTCTCCATCGCTTCTGCAATAAGATTACCGATAGTTGCATCTGAGTTTGCAGAGATAGTAGCAACTTGTGCAATCTCTTTTTTACCCTGAACCTCATGTGCAATTTTATGTAGCTCTTCTATAATAACAGCTGCTGCTTTATCCATACCTCTTTTTACTTCGATAGGGTTTGCACCTGCTGTGATATTTCTAAGACCCTCTTTAAAGATTGAGTGTGCTAAAACTGTAGCAGTTGTAGTACCATCACCCGCTTCGTCTGCTGTGTTACTTGCAACCTCTTTTACAAGTTGAGCACCCATATTTTCGAGCGTATCTTCTAGTTCAATCTCTCTTGCTACAGAAACACCATCTTTTGTAATGTTTGGTGATCCAAAACTCTTTTGAATTAAAACATTTCTACCTCTAGGTCCCATAGTTACCTTTACTGCGTCTGCTAACTTTTTAACACCGCTGTAAATTCCATTTCTTGCGTTATCGCCAAAGAATATCTCTTTTGCCATTCTTACTCTCCTTAAATTGTATTACTTTAATAATCCTAAAATATCATCACTTGTTAAAATTAAGTACTCTTTACCATCTAGTGTAATTTCGCTACCAGAATATTTACCAAATACTACAGTATCGTTCTCATTGATACCCTCTTCTTGTGCATCTGGTCCTACTGCTAACACTTTACCTTGAAGTGGCTTCTCTTTTGCATTGTCAGGAATAATAATTCCAGAAGCAGTTGTAGTTACCTCTTCTTCTCTCTCTACTAATACTCTATTAGCTAATGGTTGAAAGTTCATCTGCTTTCTCCTTGCCTTAAAATTATTTGCACCGTTATTATAGTGATTTCTCTTTAAAATGTCAATAGTTATTCTATAAAAACTAAAAATAAATGAGTCTTATAGACTAAACTATATTGATTCCATTTTAATAGTTAATGTAACATCCTAAAATATTTTATAGAAAACTGCTCTATTTAATTTTTATTAAAGTTTTTTTGTATATAATTGCGGACACAAAATTACTTAGTGGCAGGGTAGCTCAGCTGGTTAGAGCGCTGGTCTCATAAGCCGGAGGTCGGGGATTCGAGTTCCCCCTCTGCTACCACTTACGGTATTAACCTTCCAAAAAACTCTTTTCATTTCCATAATAGATTGTATCAACACCATATTTCTCTCTAATTTGCATAAGTTTTTTATTTAGTTTTTGCATTTTTGCATCTTTTTCGTAGTCGATTAAAGAGAGCGTTTTTAAATTGTTAAGAGAGCTAAAGTTGGAGACACTCATCGATATGTAGTGGATTGACTGATTTGGAAAGATATCCAACTCTTTTACTTTGCTAAGTGCCAAATCTATAAAAAACCTCTCATTAAAGATACGGTTTTGACTAATAGATACTTTTTGCGAAGCTCCATGCTCATATTTTATTTTAAAGTAGAAAGTTGTAGGGTTTAAAGAGAGTTTGGCAACACTAAAGCTAAGATAGCGCGCAAGAATAGCAACGCGTCTATAGAGCTCTTTTCTGCTATCTATTGCTTGGAAATTTCTACTAATACCTATACTTTTTCTCTCGCTTCCTACGACAATTGCTTCGTTATCACTACCACAGACTCTTCTGTAGAGCTCTCTGCCACTCTTGCCATATGCCGTTAAAAGGCTGGGGCTCTTTTGCAGCTCGCCAAGTGTTTTAATACCATAAGAGTGTAGCTTTTTATAAATTGCTCTGCCAACTCCGGGGAACTCCTCTATAGGGATATCTTTTGTAAAGTTTGCAATCTCCTCTTTCTCTACAACTTTTACCCCATATGGCTTTATAGTATCTGTCAAAAGCTTTGCAATCCACTTAGAAGAGCTTGCGCCTATAGAGATAGGAAGCCCAAACTCTCGCAAGATATCATCTTGGAGTTGCGCAATAAACTCTAAAGTGTCCTCCTCTTTTATCCAGCCGTTTAGGTCGCCAAAAAACTCATCTATAGAGTACTGCTCTAATAGTGGGATTCGTTTCTCTAGATAACTTTTAAGCCTTTGCGAAATTTCTTGATAAAAGAGATGGTCGCTTGGTATGACAATAAGATTTTTAGAGCGTCTTAACGCCTCTACAAGTGGCATACCGGTAGTAATACCCAAAGCTTTGGCTTCATAACTTTTGGTAATCACAATGCCGTGTATTGTGCCATCTTTGTCGATAAAATGCTCTCTCCAGAGGTTTAAGGTATCTCCATTATAGTTATTTGCAAATTCGAGTGTAGAGTTAAAAGCACCTGTATTAGGTAGCAAAACTCCATTTTTTTTACTATCTGAGAATATCTTTTTATCGCTGCTCTTTGCAACAACAACCTCTTTGCCATTTAAAAAAGGATAACGTGTACGCTCTGCTGATACAAAGTAGCAGTCGAGATCTAAATGAATTTTCATTATTTTCTTTCTTATTAATTTATATAATTTTAATATTTTTAAGAAAATTAGCTATAATAGTTGAAACTTTTTCAATTAAAGAGCCTAAATGAATAGCCAAGAGATAATAGAGAAAATAAAAGATATTTTAAGTAACGAGCTTGAAGGCAAAAAAGTTTACGATAAAGATGTAGCAGAGGCTCTAGGAATCTCCAAAGAGTCACTGAGCCACTTTAAAAAGCGTAACAGTGTGCCGTTAGAGCAAATAGTCTATTTTTGCGCAAAGAGAAAAATATCGATAAATTGGATACTTTTTTCACAAGAGCCCAAATCTTTAGAGGAGGATACAAATAGATATGTGCGCGTGCGCTACTTCTCTAAAATAAATGCAGGTGCAGGCGGAGGGGCAATAAACGAAGAGGAGGAGTATGAGTTTTTGCATCTTGACAAAAAACTGCTAGATACTCTCTATACTACACAAAGTGTAAAAGCAGTAGATATTGCCGCACTCAACGTAATTGGTGACTCTATGGAGCCAACACTGCAAAACCAAGAGGTAGTTATTTTCGATACAAAACAGTCAGAGATAAAAAAGGGTGGTATCTTTATAGTTGCCACAAATGCAGGACTCTTTGTAAAACGTATTACCCAAAGAGTAGATGGCTCTATCGAGCTTATTAGCGATAATAAAAACTACAATAGCGAAATACTAAGCGAAGATGAGTTGACAAATACAAAAATTGTAGGGCGGGTTATCGGAAAGCTCGGAGTTGTTTGACTCTGGTTTACCCCTCTAACTCCTCTTCGAGCTCTAGTAGTTCCAAGTAGCGCTCACTTAAAGTATCGTATTTTTCTTGGGCAAGGGAAAGTTCCTCTGTAAGCTCTTGCAAGCCTTTTTGCTGGTAGCACTCTGGGGTGGCAAGACAATTGTTGAGGTCCTCTATAGTACTCTCTAGCTCCTCTATCTGTGGAGGCAGAAGCTCTAAATCGCGTTTTTCGTTGTAGCTTAGTCTCTTTTTTTGCTTTTTGGGCTCTTTTTTCTCTATAGTTTGCGGTGTACTCTCTATCTCTTTTTCAAATTCGTTGAGCTCTTTTATCTCTTTTTCAATATCGAGATACTCGCTATAGCTTTGGAAAGATATCTCTATCTCTCCGTTGCCTTTAAAAATAAAGAGTTTTTGTGCTAATTTATCAACAAAGTAGCGGTCGTGGCTAACAAATATAAGAGCACCCTGGAAACTTATTAACTTCTCCTCTAATATATTGATTGTCTGGATATCGAGGTCGTTTGTTGGTTCATCGAGTATAAGGCAGTCGTACTTTTTGGTAAAGAGAAGGGCAAGGGCTACACGGTTCTTTTCGCCTCCACTTAGCTGGAATATCTTTTTATCAAGGTACTCTTTTGGAAAGAGAAAGTTTTTTAGATAGCCGTAGACATGCATATTTTTCCCCTCTACCATTACACGGTCGCCGCCATCTGGACAGAAGGTCTCTATAAGGGTTGCATCATCTTTGAGCATCTCTCTGTGTTGGTCAAAGTAGCCAATACTTAGCTCCCCTTTTTTTACAATACCGCTATCTTGGGGCAGTCTGCCAAGTAGAATTTTTAGCAGGGTTGATTTACCACTTCCGTTTGGTCCTACAATTGCTATTTTATCCCGTTGCAAAACTCTGGTTGAGAACTCTTTTATTAAAGCTCTATCGGCTATTGAGTAGGAGAGGTTCTCTATTTCAAAGAGCATCTTCTTTTTGGCTACTATCTTATCGCCTCTCCAACTCTTCTTTTCGCGCTCTAGCTCTACCTTCATTTTACGAATAAGGGTAGGGTTCTTTTTTGCCTGTTCGCGTAGTTCAAAAACGCGGCGTTTTCTCCCCTGGTTTCTTGTCTCTCTTGCTCTTACGCCAGTTGCAAGCCACTCCTCTTCGCGCTTTAGCAGGCGCAGTAAGTTGTTGTACTCTTTTTGCATAGATTTTATCCGAGCCTCTTTTTGGCTTAGATAGCTTGAGTATCCACCCCCGTAACTGACAAGTTTGTACTCTTCAACCTCTACAATACGCGTGGCGATATGGTCGATAAAGTATCTATCGTGCGAGATAAGCAGAAGGGTAAACTTCTCTTTTAGTAGAATCTCTTCGAGGTACTCCACCATATAGACATCGAGGTGGTTTGTAGGCTCATCCAGTAGCA
>JANTGQ010000026.1 GCA_024762845.1 Nitratifractor sp.
GTGTTGGTAAAAGCTACTTGACTTCCAAAATTATTGATTTATATAAAAATGAGGGTAAAAATGTAGTTCCGCTAGGCTCTACAGGTATAAGTGCTGTCAATATTGGTGGCTATACTCTGCACAGTTTTTTTGTCTTTGCTATTGCTTCTAACCTTGAAGAGTTAAGAGTGCAAGATCGTAAGAACAGAAGCCGTTTAAGTGAACTTAAAAAAGTACTCAAAAATCTTGATTTGATTGTTATTGATGAGATTAGTATGGTCTCTGCTGATTTGATTGATATGATCTACTATAGATTAGAGAGCTTAGATTATAGCGGCAGGGTACTTGTTGTTGGTGACTTTTATCAACTACCACCAATTGTTAAGAGCGAAAGAAACAATGCTCTCTTTGGGCAGTCGTTTTATGCGTTCGAGAGTAGTGCCTGGAGTAAGTTTAATTTTAAACCACTTATACTCGAGGAGATAAAACGAACAAATGATTTGGAGTTTGCCAATATTTTATCGTATATCAGAAAAGGTGAGTCTTCTTTAGAGACGAGAGAGTATCTAAAGCGTCTCTTACGGCACACTGTTGCATTTGAGAGTGAACCGACATACCTCTTTGGCAGGAACAGAGAGGTAGAGGAGATGAACAAAGCGAAGCTTGCTAGAATTGAGAGCGACGAAGCACTCTATTTTTGGGAGATAGAGAAGATTCGTACAGTAAATGAAAAACGGCTTAACAGTTGGGCAAAAGCGCTGCCTGTAGTAGAAGATTTGCACTTAAAAGTTGGTGCACCTGTTATCTTTACTGTAAATAAGTGGGGTAAGTTTGTTAATGGTCAGCGTGGCACTGTAGTGGAACTTGATATTGACCATATTATAGTCTCTACAGATGGTAGAGATATAACACTCTACAGGCACGATTTTGAACTGACAGAGCTTAACAGTGAAACATTAGAGAGCGAAGCGATAGCAACCTTAAAGCAATTTCCTATTAAATTGGCATTTGCTATTACTATTCATAAATCGCAGGGGATGAGCATTGAGTCTATGGTTTGCAATGTTGACTCTCTTTTTGTTCCAGGGCAGTTTTATGTGGCGATTTCGAGGGCTATTGACCCTGGGTGTTTAAAAATTGAGTATAGTCGCAATAACTTTGATGAGTATATTGACCGAGTGATAGTAAAAAACAGTGAAGTTGATGATTTTTATAAGGGTATGAAGAGTGAATATTAGAGTCTGTACAATTGATAAACGTGGCAAAAAAGGTCTTTATGAACCGTTAATAGAGCACTATATTAAAATTGCCAAGCCCTTTGCCAAGATTGAAGTGGTGGATATCTTTAGCAACTCTATAGCCAAGGCGCAAGAGAGTTCACCAGAGTTGGCAAAGGTTGAGTATGCGAAAGCACTCCAGCCATACTGTAATCAATTTAGTGTTGTTTTAGATCCTAATGCAAAAGAGGTTGATAGTATCGAGTTTTCTAAAATATTCCAAAAGAGCCCCAATATCAACTTTTTTATCGGTGG
The DNA here is from genome assembly GCA_024762845.1 of Nitratifractor sp. GTDB lineage: Bacteria > Campylobacterota > Campylobacteria > Campylobacterales > Sulfurovaceae > JAADEQ01. Next base: position 1,512 of record JANTGQ010000026.1, read on the forward strand.
GGCATATGGATTTAATGAGAGTTTTGTGAAAAGTGCCAATTTATCAGTTTCTTTTGGTAAAATTACGCTTTCACATAAACTAGTAAAAGTTTTACTCTTAGAACAGATATATCGTGGATTAACAATTATAAATAATCATCCGTACCATAAATAAGGGAAAAAATAAGAGAATAAAGGAGATATAGTGGAAAGTAGCAAACTGAAATTTTTTAAAAATGAGTTACTTGCTCTTAAAAACAGTATTGGTAAAAATATATACTCTGCAGAAAAAGAGATTACACTTATGAGAAATCAATCGCCAACTGATGATGGTGATTATGCTGTTTTAATGAATGATACATCTATAGATGACACTTTAATTGCCAATCAGATGCAAAAATTAAAGGAAATTGATGAAGCTTTAGATAAAATAGCAAATGGAAACTATGGAATTTGCGATATGTGTGAAGAGCCAATCAGCGTTGCTCGTCTACAGGTGAAACCATACGCCAAATATTGTATAGCTTGTCGTGAAATCAATGAGAAAGAGAGTAGCGATAAGTAGATTAAGGGGATAATTATGAAGATTGGGTTCTATTTCGTTTTTTCTTTGCTATTTATAGCTGCTGTAGTTGTTGGAGTTTATATGATAAACCCGGGGACATTCTCTTTTGATTTATTTGGTATTCATTTACCAATGCTCCCTATTGCAGTATGGGTGGCGATACCTGTTGCCTTTATCGTATTGGCTTCAGTTGCTCATATGTTCTTTCATAGTACTAAAAACTTTTTTGCTGCAAGAAAATATAAAGCTGACCTAAAGAAGCTTGAAGATGCTATCTACTGGTCTCTTATTAAAGAGCCTTCGAATACAAACTTTTCTGACAATGAGCTCAAAAAAGCAGTAGCACTGCTTTCTGAATCTTATATAGAGCCATTAAGTGTTGAATCATCTGATCTTTCAGTAAGACTCAAAGAGGTTGCAAAAGTTATTCTTCGTATTAATAGTGGGGAGTATGTGAATTTAAAGATGCAAAAATTTGCGAAACATTTAAGAGAGGGTAATCCACTTATCTTGAAAAATGAGTTTAACCACATAGATAGCGAAAAAGAGTATGCGCTAAAAGTAGTTGACTTTAAAGATAAGTATGATGACTCTTTAGTAGAAGTAGCATTAGATAAAATTGTTGAGAATGAAGATTTCTATACACTTAAAAAGTATGCAAAGGGTATTGGTAAAGAGAGATTTTTTATACTTATGGATAGAGTAGATGCAGATGATAATTTAGGCTTAAGTATTGAACTCCTAAAAGACTTTATTGCTGAGTATGACCTTGATTGTAAAGAGTACTATAAGTTATCTTTAGTATGTCATGAGATCTTTGAACCAGATGCTAACTTGAGTCTCTTTAAAGAGCTTAGTAGTAAAGATGAAGATGCTACTTCTGGATACCTTTATCTTCTCTTTAAATATGAGATGCTCGATAAAGCAAAAGAGGTTTTAGAGGAGCACAGTGCAGATGAGTTTAAAGCATTTAGAGCTCTGCAAACTCTTAAAAAGAGTAAATATAACTTTAAGAGTGGAGATATTCTAACACTAGATAATATTTGTAAATGAGTCTCGATTTCAGTAAACCTCTCTATTTCTTAGCCCCTTTGGCGGGCTTAACCGATCTCCCCTTTAGAAGTGTTGTTAAGAAGTATAGCGCAGATGTAACTGTAAGCGAAATGATTAGCTCCAATGCTCTGGCATTCGAGAGTAAAAAGACATTTAAAATGTTAGAGAAATCGCCACTTGAGTCACCATACTCTATACAGATTGCAGGAAGTGACCCAGTAATAATACGTAGAGCACTCGAGCATATTAATGAGCGTGAAGATATTGATGTAGTCGATTTAAACTGCGGTTGTCCTGTGCCGAAAGTTGTAAATAATCTGCAAGGTAGCTCTTTACTGACTGATTTAAAGAAGATGGCAGAAGCAATTGAGACTATAAAAAAGTACTCAAATAAAGAGCAGACTTCGGTAAAGATACGTTTAGGGTTTCACGAAAAAAATCACCTCGAGATTGCTAAAGTGTGTCAGGAGAGTGGGGCTGACTTTATAGCGGTTCATGGGCGTACAAGAAGCGGAAGATTTAAAGCCGCAGTCGATTATGATGCGATTGCAGAGATTAAAGAACATTTGAAAATACCAGTAATTGCAAATGGAGATATAGACTCTGCAGAAAAGGCACAGTGGGTATTAGAGTATACAAAGTGTGATGGTATTATGGTTGGTCGTGCTGCTGTTGGAAGACCATGGATATTTCAAGAGATGAAAGATGGGAGAGAGATTACCTCGAAAGATTTGGTTAGAGAGGTTGTGCTTGAACATTTTGATGAAATGATTAAGTTTTATGGTGACTATGGTGCAATTCTCTTTCGTAAACATCTACATAATTACTCGAAGTATGGATACAGCAATGCAACTGGCTTTAGGGATAGTATAAACAGGGTAAATGAACCAATGCAGATGAGAGAAATAATAGAAAACTTTTTTTAAAGAGCAAAACCTATATTTTTTAATATATAATTAATAGCTTTTATGTTATTCTTTACTATCTAGATAGTGGAGTTTTGCGTGGAGAGTGGACAATTTATAGCTAAGTGGAGTGATAGATTGGACAAGGTACTCTCTAAAGAGTTAGATGTGAGTAGAAATCAGGTAGAGAAGTTGGTTAAAGAGGGTTTTGTCTTGGTGGATGGAAAATCTATTGCTAAGCCCTCTTTTAGAGTCAGTTTAGGTGCGACGATTGAGTTTGAGATACAAGAAGCGAAGGTTGAGAGCTTTGAAGATATTGATATCTCTATAGAGGTCCTTTATGAAGATGAGGACCTTTTAGTTATCAATAAGCCTGCAGGTTTAGTGGTGCATCCGGCTCCTTCTGTGAAAGAGCCGACCCTCGTAGATTGGCTACGGCGAGAGGGTGTTCGGCTCTCTACAATTAGTGGAGAGGAGAGGAATGGAATTGTGCACAGGCTTGATAAAGAGACGAGTGGCGCAATTTTAGTTGCCAAAAATAACTACACGCATACTATTTTAAGCGAGCAATTGCAGGATAGAAGTATGGGTAGATACTATTTGGCAATAATAGACTACCCGCTAAAAGAGTCGCAAATTGTGGATAAGCCGATAGCGAGAAACCCAAAGAATAGATTAAAGATGGCTGTTGTAGAGGGTGGAAGAGAGGCAAAAAGTGCTTTTGCAAAGATTGATGCAAGTTTGAGCGGGCATGAGTTGATTGCTTGTAAGCTTTTTAGTGGTCGTACACACCAAATACGGGTTCATCTAAACTCTATTGGACGCAATATTCTTGGTGACTCCCTCTATGGACAAGGGAAATCCAAAGAAGTTGAGAGAGTTTTTTTGCATGCATATCTACTCTATTTTATTCATCCACGAAGTGGAAAATTTGTAGAAGTTAGAGCACCGCTGATGCAAGATATGCAAAAGTATCTAATTAAAAATTTTGATAAAGGAGAAGAGTATGTGTCACTTGATAATGAGAGTATCAAAGAGTTATTTAAAAATTTTGCTTCTTAATCTATTACTTTTAAGCTCTCTAGAGGCTTTCTTTACCGATATTTCACTCCCAAAAGTCACTGGAGTAAAGAGTGTTGTTGATAGAAACAGTATAGGCTTTGAGTGGAAATCTCTTTTTGGGTATCAAAATATCCAGGGTGTAAGTGTTTATCGTGCAAAAGCTGTACGTGGTGCAAAGCAGACATATACAAAAATAGCGACTATATCAAACAGATTTGCAACACACTTTGTGGATACCAATATTGAGCCAAATGCCAACTACTTCTATACTTTTACAACATATAGTGGTTTAAGTGAGTCTCTTTATGGTGATATTGTACCTGTTAAAAGTGCACCTCCTTATGCAAGAGTACAATTAGTTGAGGCAAAAGTTGTTGGTGACCATACGGTAAAACTATTATGGATACCTAACAGTGAGCCAACAATCTATGAATATGTGATAGAGAGAAAAGGGAGCGATGGGAAATGGCACTACCTAAAGAGCCTCAAAGGGCGTCTCTATCCTGAGTTTGTTGATACAACTGTTAATAGAGGCAAGAGTTACTCGTACAGAGTCTATGCGAGAGATGCTATGGGTATGACATCGTATATAGGCAATGAGCTAAAAGTAGAGGTGAGATAGTGCCACACTTAAAAGTAAAACCATTCTCTTTAAGTAAGATAGAGAAGAGTTCAAGTAGATTTACTCTCTTTAATGCTATGGATGGGCATAAAGGTAATGTAGTCTTATATGAGAAGAGCACAGATGCAAGGTTTTTAGATATTGTACAAAAAGAGGCCGAGTATCTTATAAAACCAAACAGTATTACGAGAGGTGCAGATGCGCAAACTTTAAAAAAGATACTCGAAGAGTTTGCGCAAATGTGTGAGCTCGACGTTATACACTCAAATACCCAATCTAATCTGAATAAGCCTAAACTTGCAAGTGAGTATCTAAAGAGTATAGAAGATTTTTATGATTTCAAAACAGAGTTTGAGAAGGTAAAGGTTGAAGTTGGTTTTGGAAGTGCCAGACATTTGCTTTATCGTGCGGCACAAGAGCCCGAAACTCTTTTTATTGGTATTGAGATACATACTCCCTCTATTAATCAACTCTTAAAACAGATTGCACTGCAGGGGGTTAAGAATATATTGGTGCTCAACTACGATGCAAGGCTCTTGCTTGAGATGCTGCCATCAAATGTTCTAGAGACTATCTATGTCCATTTTCCTGTTCCATGGGATAAAAAACCACACCGAAGAGTGATAAGCACTGCGTTTGTGACGCAAGCTCTTCGGGCACTTAAAAAGGGTGGAAAGTTGGAGCTTCGTACAGACAGCGATAACTACTACGTTTATGCTTTAGAAGTCTTTAGCAGTTTGTTAAAAGCTGAGTTTACAGTTTCGAAAAACAGTTATATAGAGGTTATAAGTAAGTACGAAGAGAGATGGAGAAGAATGGAGAAAGATATCTATACTCTCTCTTTATATTCACTAGAGGAGTCAAAAGAGGAGAGGATGGAACTTAATTTTGATTTAGATAAAATTTCGCTTGAAGATATAAAAGTTCCAAGAGAGAGTATTGTCAAGAGCGATTTCTTTGTCCATTTTGGAAAAAGATTTAAGAGTGATTCAAAAAAAGGCTTTGTAGTAGAGTGCTCGTTTGGCAGTTTTACAATGCCCGAGAAGAAGATAATTGTTGCAAATGAAGAGAAGTGTTACTATTTACCTTCGAAACCGGTAAAAACAAGAGTAAATCAAAAAGCACATAATTTAATTAAAGAGGTGTTAAATGGCTAGTGTAATTTCGGCAGAGAGCTTAACGTTGGCATACGAGAAGGGTAAAAATCTGATTATTAATGATGTCTCTTTTACAATAGAGCAGGGTGAGTTTGTCTTTATAACAGGACCTAGTGGTAGCGGCAAGTCTACACTTTTAAAATCTATTTACGGGCAGATAAAACCGAGTAAGGGTACACTTAATGTTGGTGGTTTTAATATGAAAAAGATAAAGAAGACCCAACTGCTGCAACTGCGGCGTAATCTTGGTATTGTTTTTCAGGACTATAAACTGATAAATGAGTGGACAGTTGAGAAGAATGTTGTTTTACCGCTTATTATTACAGGCTATAGTCTGGATGTGCAAAAGGTGCAAGCGGAGAAGCTTCTCTCACATGTAAAATTGGCAGATCAGGCGCATAAGTATCCTTTGGAGCTTAGTGGTGGGGAGCAACAGAGAGTTGGTGTGGCACGAGCGCTCTCGAAAAACCCGTTTATGATTCTTGCAGATGAGCCTACAGGGAACCTTGATGAGTTCTCATCCGGTGTTGTGTGGGATCTGTTAGAGAACGCTTGTGATCAACTCAACGCAACTGTACTGGTGGTAACGCATAAAATTCCTACAATTTTTAATATTCCATACCGTCACTTTATAATAGAAAATGGAGGTGTTCATGAAGTCCATTAAAGAGCATTTAATGTTTATGTTGCCACTTATGGCAATGCTGATAGGAATTGAGTTTATTCTCCTTTTTAATCGTGTTACAAGCAGCTATGAAGAGAAGTTAAAAAATGATTATTCAATTTTGGTTGTGAGTAAAAGACAATTGGATACACCATTTTTACGCTCTGTTAATGAGAAGATTGATAGTGTTGAACCGATGGATAGAGAGTCGATAGCCAAAGAGGTTACATCTGGTATGCAAGATAGTGCGATGGTTGCTATTATGAAAGATTTGCCATATTTTTTTAGAATTCACCTTATAAGCTACCTTTCGTTAGATGAACTTAAGAAGATTAAATCGCAGTTAAGCGCCGTGGATGGTATTTTAAATGTAGAGATATTTGGCGAAAACTACCACTCGAAACATATGATGTTTAAACTTGTAAAGATGATACTAAATGTCTTTATTGTGATGCTGTTTATAGTGAGTCTCTTGCTAGTTATTAAACAGATGGAGGTGTGGCAATTGGCTCATAAAGAGCGGATGGCAATTATGGAGATATTTGGTGCACCTATGATGCTACGAAGTGGTATACTCTTTAAGATAGCGTTTATAGATGCATTTATTGCAACAGTTTTGAATATTGTTCTCTTTATCTATATTAAAAATCGATGGGCAGGCACTACTGATATCAGTTTTATCAAAGAGAATCAAGATCTATTGTTAAATATATCTGACTTCTTGGTACTATTTATTACCGCAATAATTATTGTCGCAGTCTCAGTAATGTCTGTTGCAATAAAAAGTAGTGAGGTTCCAGAGGGATGATAGTTAGAGTTTGTATTCTTGTTGTATCTCTTAGCACTTTTGGTTTTAGCGCAACACCTAAAGAGCTGTTTGAGAAAATAGAGGCGTCGAAGAGTTCGATTGCCATCTCTAACAAGGAGAAGAGTGCTCTAAGTCGGCAGCTAAAAAAAACAGCCCAAAAGATTACAAAGCTAGAAAAAGAGGTTGCAGCACTTGATGTAAATTTAAAAAAGATTAACAGTAATCTGAATATTGAGGAGGCAAAATATCAGGAGGCTCAAAGAGAGATACGTGGTATTAACACTATGCTTAAAGAGTTGGATAAAGATATCTATGCACGTAAAAAAGAGTTTGCAAAAAAGTTGTCTAAACAGTTAGGGAGTGTTGTTGCTCAGAATAAAATGGAGCAAAAGAGTGAAAAGAGTGTTGTGTTAGAAGAGGTTTATACACACTATAAAAGCTATAATCAAACCGAGTTGTTAAAGTTGACAAGGAATATTGAACAAAAAAGTGCTTTAAGAGATAATTTGACACAGCGAAGAGATGCAATTAAAAAAAGCATCAAAGGTGTGATAGCACAAAAAGATGTCTATCGAAAAGAGAGTAAGATAAAGCGACAGTTGCTAGGAAAGTTATCGAAAGAGGAGAAAAAATACTCTAAGAGGCTAAAAACTGTTTTTAAAAGGCAGACAATTTTGCGTCTGACACTAACAAAGCTTAACCTTATACAAGAAGATGCCGCAAAAGCTGCCAAGAAGAGAGAGCTAGAGTTAAAAAGGCGTATTAAGCGACTTGCAAAGTTAAACCTTTCTAAAAAAGGTGTGGCACGACGTAAAGAGGGGTATACTACCAATATGGTTAATGATAGTAGTTATATCTCTAAAAATACTGCTATATACAGGGGCGAGAAGACAATAGCCCCATTAAAAAAGCCAAAGGTACTTAAATCTTTTGGGCGGTTTAGGGACCCTATCTATCATATGCAATCGTTTAGCGACTCTGTAACACTTGCATCAAAAAGTGGAGATAATCGGATTTTTAATGTCTTAAATGGAAAAGTAATATTTATAGGTCCAAACAATATGTTGGGGAATATGATTGTTGTAAAGCACTCTAATGGTTTACATACAATATATGCTGATATAGAGAAGTTTTCACCGTATATAAAGAAGGGTTCTATGGTCAAGAAAGGTACGGTACTTGGAAAAGTAAGACGTAAATTGATATTTGAAGCAACCAAGAGCGGTAAATTTATTAATCCACTGCATTTGATAAATCTCTAATCTGTTCTAATCGAATAGTAGGTTATGCTTTACACAACAGTCTTGTGAAATTTAGCTCTCTTATAAACTCTTTGGGTATAATTGCGTAATTTTTTTAAGCTAGATTACACAGTTTTTAAAATGGGGTTTATAGAGGTTTTTTAGTAGCATGTAAGAGTGCTTGATAGGTTTGTGCATATTTTTATCCCGGATTTTGCATTAGAATCGCAAGAAATAGATCAAGTGCGTCTGCTTGGGTGTTTGCAAAAAACTTGAGTTTAACGCGTAGGTTAATCGATGGTTTTTTTACAAGTTTGGATTCCCTGCGGTCATGTGAATGCCCATAGTGCATTGACTGATGAGGCTTTAGTGATTTCTAATGCAGAATCCGGGTTTATGATTTCTATTGCATAATCTGGGTTAAATAATATACTTTGAAAGGTTCTTCATGATAGATAGAGTGCTTGTGAAATTTTCAGGAGAGGCATTAGCCGGTGAGGATGGCTATGGTATAGACACTTCAATACTTAAGTATATTGCCAGTGAGATAAAAGAGCTTGTTGATGCAGGTATAGAGGTTGCCATAGTAGTTGGAGGTGGTAATATTATTCGTGGTGTGAGCGCCGCACAAGATGGTATTATTAAAAGAACAAGTGGCGACTATATGGGGATGCTGGCAACTGTTATAAATGGTGTTGCAATCCAAGAGGCTTTAGAGTATATAGGGTTGGAAGCGAGACTACAGTCAGCAATTGATATGCACCAAATTGGTGAATCTTTTATAGTAAGACGAGCAAGAAGGCATTTGGAAAAAGGCAGAGTAGTTATTTTTGCTGGAGGTACGGGGAATCCCTACTTTACGACAGATACTGCTGCAACTTTGCGCGCGAGTGAGATAGATGCGAAGATGCTTATTAAAGCAACTAAAGTAGATGGTGTATATGATAAAGATCCAAATAAATTTAGCGATGCTAAAAAATTAGATGAGCTCACTTATGATAGAGCACTTAGCGACCACATAAAGGTAATGGATGATACTGCAATTGCGCTGGCTAAAGAGAATAAGCTTCCTATTGTAGTCTGTAATATGTTTGAAGAGGGGAATCTTTTATCGATTTTAAAAGGGAACCGCGAACTCTGTTCAATAGTAAAATAGTAAGGAGAAAGATATGAGATTAGAACAAATTGCCGCAAAAGCGCTAGAGAGATATAATTTTGACCGATATTTATTGTCAAAAGCAGTTGGAAAGAGAGCAAAAGAGTTAACAAATGGTGCAAAGCCACTTATTGACAGGAAGCTCTCAGATAGTAAAGCTACAGATATCGCGTTATTAGAGATAGCTGAAGGCAAGATAGAGATTATTGAAGAGAGCTAATCGTTGAATGCTATTATCGAAAAAATTCAGTATATTAGTGACCTAGAGCAAGCTCAAACTATTCTAGCGCATCAGATTGAAGTTACTGAGCGTATTCAGAAAGCTATGGATTTTGCTTCTATGGCTCATGAAGGGCAGTTTCGTAAGAGTGGTGAGCCCTATGTGATTCATCCTATACTTGTTGCCTCTATTGTTGCTTCCATAAGTGAAGATGAAGTAATGGTAATAGCAGCACTTTTACACGATGTTGCAGAGGATACTGAGTATTCACTAGAGGATATAGAAGCACTTTTTGATCATGAAGTAGCACTCTTGGTTGATGGTTTAACTAAACTCTCTGAGATTCGAGAAGAGGAGCTTGCATCGTCTGACTCTGATGAGAAGTTAATACGCTCAGCTCTTACTTTTAAAAATATGCTTTTAGTTTCGGTAAAAGATCCACGCGTTTTGGTTATTAAGCTCTGTGACCGTTTGCATAATATGATGACTCTACACTCATTACGACCCGATAAACAGAAGAGAATTTCTGAAGAGACGCTTGTAGTCTATGCTCCTATTGCTCATAGACTTGGAATCTCGAAATTAAAAAATCTCTTGGAAGATTTGGCTTTTAAGTATATCT
>JANTGQ010000027.1 GCA_024762845.1 Nitratifractor sp.
CAAGTAGCGAGCTCTCGAGCGATTTGGCTATTAATAAACTTAGTCAAGACAGATATGGCACTGCCTCTTTGGTTTATAGCCTGGTTTCTCTTATCTCGTCACCATACACAAAAGCTCCGTTAAGTATCGCTATCGATGCCAAGTGGGGAGCTGGTAAGAGTAGTGTTGTGGGTATGGCACAAAAAGAGTTAGAGACTCTTGGTATTAAGTCTATGCTCTTTAACGCCTGGTACCACCAGGAGGAGAAGCACTTGCTCTCGGCACTTATGCAGGGTATGCTAAAAAACCTTAGCCCTCGACTACTTTCGTGGGAAAACTTGATATTTCGAACAAATCTTTTTGTGCGTAGAGTGCTGCTGCACCCTGACTCTCTTTTAGTATTTCTGCTCTTGAGTGCACTGCTTTATCTAGCTTGGAGTGTAGATTTTAAGCTACCAGATTACTATGGAGAGTTTGCAAAAATACTCTCTGTAGGAGCATTTGGGCTCTATATCTTTAAGCTCGCACAACCCTTTAGCGAAGCAACACGCTGGTTTGCCAAAAAGTATAAAACTATCTTTAGCTTCAAAAATTTTGATGCAGAGATAGGGCTTAGAGACGAGTTTACCAACGAAATTAACGACTTTATAAGCCACATGGGGAAAGTAGTTATCTTTATAGACGATTTAGATAGATGTAAAGATGAAGATATCTTTAAAATTATGCAAACGGTAAACTATCTCTCTAGTATCAAAAATGTATTTATCGTAATGGCAGTAGATAAAGAGCGAGTTGTCGCAGCACTAAGAAGACACTACACCACAGAGCATATAAAAGAAGAGGAGTCTAAAAAACTGGCAGAAGATTACCTAGAGAAGATTTTTAACATTACAATAAAGATACCCGATACCTCTAGCCAATTTTATGAGAAGTATGGCAAAAGAGAGGAGAGCGAAAAGAGATGCCAAAGCATTAAAGAGCATGCACTAAGCCAGTTTATAAAACGTCTATGGGTGGGGTGGTTTGGCATGGGCTTATTAATTGCTCTGCTACTGTGGCAGCTCGATTTTGTCCGTACTACTTTGGATGATAGTGCCAAGAGGGTTAGCGAAATTGTGCAGCATGAGCGTAATACTACCAAAGCAGAAGATATAAAAAAGAGTGAGAAAGTAAATCCTGTAGAGCAGAACAATACAGATAAAACTAGAACAGATGTGAAGATTGTACCACCAGCTCCAATTAAACCAGTAGAGAGTGTAAACAATAAAGCCTCCATTATACCAGCCAATATAGCAGAGCCAAAATGGTACGGAGATGTTGGAGCTATTGTGGCACTCTTGAGTATAGCCCTTATGCTCTTTATTGGTGGCTTGGTAATAGTAAGAGGCAGAAAACAAAAAGAGCAGTATGCAGCGCAAATATGGGAAATAGTGGCAAAAAAGAAAAACCTTACACCCCGTGCAGAGAATATCCTTTTTAATAAAATTAACTTTTTTCTCTCGTTAGGAGAGAAGCGATATACCGACAATACAACACTTGGTAACTTTTTGCAGTTTATTCGTTTGCGTATTTTTGATTTTGTACTTTTTATACTCTTTTTGTTTGTTGTAAAAACCGAAGATGGCAGATGGTATAAGAGATTAAAAGAGAGGTTCTCGAAAGCTATAAAGTGCGCTTTTAACGCCGAGCTTACAACTATTGAGAGGAGTGACTTGGATATAATAGAAGAGTTGCTAGATGGAAAAGATCTCTATGATGTTCGTTTGGATGCAATAGAGTTTACGAGTGAAAAAAAGAGTTAAACCCGAATTAAATTTTTAGGGGAAGAAAAACTTTTTTATAACGCGCCTAAAGGCGCTGTTCCAGGTTCTTGTTAAAAAGGTGATTACTCTCCAGAGACTTTAAAATTATCAAACTCTGTAACTGAGTCAGCTTTTGTCCAGAGTCCTGTGTAGCCTTTTTGAAAGCTTTTGTCGTGGTGGTCTAGCAGCAGTTTTCCATCGAGGTAGGCTTGAATATGCTCTCCAACGGCTACTATTCGCATTGTATGGAACTTTCCGATTTTAGGGGGTTTCACACTTGCAGTAGCTATTTGGTGGCGGCTGCCATTTTTGAAGGTGTAGAGTCTATAGTTTCCCTCAAGTGCATTTGCTCGGACTATGTAGTAGTTATTGCTATCTTGTGCTCTAAAGACTATACCGCCACTTGCATCTGTCTCTCCAGAGATTGATTTAAACTCTACGCTGATATCGAGGTTGCTAAACTGCTCTTTCTTAAAGAGGATAAGGTTGTAGCTATTTTTGGTCTCTGTCTGTTTTAGGACTCCATTTTTTATGAGCCAGTGACCACTTTTGCTCTTCCAGTTTTTGTCTGTTTGGGTGAAGTTTTGTGTTATTTGCTTTGTGCTTTTTGGGAGCTCTATCTTTGAGCCAACTTTATCTGTGTCGCCACACCCTGTAAGTAGGGCAGTAGCAGTTGCAAGAGTAAGAGTAAACTTTTTCATAAAGAGGCTCCTTTGAAGTTTTATTTAAAATTTCCAAAACTGAGTGGCGCTTTGAGGTCTAACTCTCTAACTGTTGCAATTACTTTTTGAAGCTCATCTATCTTTTTACCGCTTACGCGTACTTCGTCGCCCTGGATAGCTGGTGTTACTTTGAGTTTTAGATCTTTAATAGCTTTCACTATTTTTTTTGCTTCATCTTGCTCTATGCTATCGACTATCTTGTATGTTACCTTAACATTGCCACCGCTGATGCCGTCTTGTTTAATCTCTTCGAGAGATTTTGGAGAGAGTCCTCTTTTTATCATTTTGCTAATAACAATATCTTTAAGTGCATCTATTTTACTGTCGCTAGAGCTTGAGAGTGTTAAAACTTTTGCTTTATCATTAAGGGCAATCTCTACAAGTACCCCTTTAAAGTCGAATCGGTTTTCGACCTCTTTTTTTGCCTGCTCGATAGCGTTTTTCATCTCCATAAAGTCGAGTTTGGCACTGATATCAAAGTAGTGCTCTTTTGCCTTTGCCATAGTTTACTCTACAATTCTTAGCATCGAAATATTGCCTTCGCCTACGCTCTCAAGGCTCTTTAGCTGCTCTATTGCGGCATTGATTTGGCTCTCTTTGCAGAAGTGCGTAGTGAGTAGAAGACGTACTCTGTTTTCTACTTTAGAGTCTCTTTGCAGTACAGAAGAGATAGAGATTCCACCATCAGCCAAAGTGCTTGTTACTGCAGCTAAAACACCCGGCTGGTCTAAAACTTTTATCTTGAGGTAGTATTTAGAGACAATTTCACTACTCTCAAGAAGCTCGAATCCGCTCTCTAAACCCTTTTTGTATCCAAGCATTGGACCTCTGTTTCCTCTTGCGATTTCGATAATATCTGCAATTACAGAGCTTGCCGTTGCGTCGCCGCCGGCACCTGGACCATAGAACATTGTCTCGCCAACTCTATCGCCAACTACACTGATTGCATTCATAACGCCATCTACTTTGGCTATGGCGTGCTTTTTAGAGACAAGTGCCGGGTGCACACGAATCTCTACACCTTTAGTGCTCTTTCTTGCAACACCTAACAGTTTAATTTCATAACCAAACTCTTTTGCAAAACTAACATCGCTGTTGCTGATTTTCTCTATACCTTCAATAAGTATATCCTCAGGCTTAGCGTCGATTCCATAGGCAATAGATGCCAATATTAAGAGTTTGTGCGCAGCATCAAAGCCACCAACATCAAATGTTGGGTCAGCTTCGGCGTAGCCTAGCTCTTGCGCCTCTTTAAGTACGGCGTCGTAACTTACACCCTCTTGTATCATCTTTGTGAGCATATAGTTGCATGTTCCGTTTAGTATACCAATAATAGACTCTATATGGTTGGCACTTAATCCATTACGCAGAGCCCCAATAATTGGTATTCCTCCAGCTACACTTGCTTCGTAAAAGAGTGGCAGGTCGCCTGCAATTTTTTGTAAGTCGTAGCGATGGTATGCCAGAAGAGCTTTATTTGCAGTAACAACACTTTTTCCATTTTCCAAAGCTCGTTTCACAAGAGCATAGGGCTCTTCTACCCCACCCATAAGTTCTACTACAATATCGATATCTGGGTTATCTATAACTCGGCTTGGGTCATCTGTTATCTCTATAGATACATCTCTTTTTTTCGCTAAATTTTTAACTACCCCAATAGTAGGTACAATCTCTACGCCGGCTCGTGCGCTGATAATATCGCTATTCTCTTGCAATATATTCGCTACGCTTGTTCCAACTGTTCCAACTCCGATAATTCCTACTCTAATCATTGTGCCTCTTTTTGCTTCTTTAAATCACTTAAAAACTGTTTTATGTTCTTAGCTGCCTGGCGGATACGCTTTTCGTTCTCTATAAGTGCAATTCGCACATACTCGTCGCCATACTTTCCAAAACCGATACCTGGGCTTACTGCTACCTGTGCCTTAAGTAGCAGTTCTTTGGAGAACTCCAAGCTCCCCATATCTCTTGCAATTTCTGGAATTTTACCCCATATAAACATACTAGAGTTTGGTGTTCCAAGCTCCCAACCTGCATTGGCGAATGCCTCTATCATTACATCGCGGCGACGTTTATATTTGGTAATTACTTTCTCTTCGACTAAATCTGTATGCTCATCTAGTGCTACAGTTGCTGCCACTTGAATTGGGGTAAACATACCGTAATCGAGCCACGATTTAATCTTTTGCAGTGCCCCGACAAGTTTAGGGTTCCCTACAATAAATCCAACTCTCCAGCCTGCCATATTGTAACTTTTTGAGAGTGTAAAACTCTCAACCGCTACATCTTTAGCACCCTCTACCTGTAAAATCGAAGGAGTTTTATATCCATCAAATGTAATATCTGCATATGCAATATCACTGATAATATAAAACCTCTCACGTTTAGCTATCTCTATAAGACGCTTATAAAAGTCGAGTGTAACCGTAGCAGTTGTTGGGTTATGCGGAAAGTTTACAACCAAATATTTTGGTTTCGGTACAGAGTTTTTTAGAGCATGCTCCAGATCCTCTATAAACTTATCTTCATCAACTTCATAGTTTTGTTCATTATAGGTAAGTTCCATCTTTTCTACATTTCCACCGGCAAGTATAAATGCGTAGGAGTGTATCGGGTAGGTAGGGTCAGGTACAATTGCCACATCTCCAGGGTTGGTAATTGCCTGTACTAAGTGTACATACCCCTCTTTTGAGCCCATTGTTGCAACCGCTTCGCTCTCTGGGTCTAATACAACATCATATTTTTTGAGATACCAGTTACATATTGCCAGACGTAGTTTATAGATACCTTTACTTGCACTGTATCCATGTGTGTGTGGTTTTTTTGCAGACTCTACAAGTTTCTCTATTACTGGCTCAAAAGCCGGACCATCAGGGTTTCCCATAGAGAAGTCGATAACATCTGCACCCGCTCTTCTCTCTGCCATCTTTAGTTCATTTACAACTGCAAAGACATATTTTGGTAGTCTATCTATTTTATTAAATCGTATCTCATCAAACACTTTTACTTCCTTTTCCTTACCAAGCTCTATTCTTGGTTACCTGTTTATATTCACTTTTACTAATCTCTTTTATACCCTCTTGTGATACTAAGAGGTAAACTCGACCCTTTTGCGCAAAACGCATAGCATCGCTGCCATCTGCTGTAATCTCTAATCTGTTATGCCCAGTAATTATGGCTAGTTTTGCATTAACAGGTAAATCTATCGTCGAGGTGATAAATTTATTCACTCTCTTTTGACTCTGTAGATTATAGATACCTAACCATAACCTTTTTGATAGTGGTTTAATAGTAATTTTCTCTAACGTGACAGTTGTTTTGTTACTCTCTACCGGGTCTTCTACAAACTCTGAGCTATTAGTCTCGTTGTTGTTAGAAGTAGTTGTCTCACTGCTACTGTTCTCTACTCTGTCAGCCTGTGCCACCCCTTCCGTAGCTGTCTGGGCAGAGGTCTCGGTGCTACTTTCTGCAGGAGTACTCACAGTATTAGAGTTATTTTGCTCAACTCTACTCTCTTTACTGCTATCAGTGCTACTTGTTTGCGTAGAGCTATTTACCTCTAGTGTACTATTTTGGCTACTACCGGATGATGCACTCTCTGTTGCGACAGCTGCATCTTGGGTGGAGAGTGTATTAAACTTTGTGCTCTCGCTGCTTTGATTTTTTGAAGCAGCTGCAGGAACGCTATTTGTCGGGTTCGATGCTTCTGTAGAGATAAGGCTGTTTTCACTCTTTGCAGGTTTACTACTGTTATCGTCTGTTTTGGCTACTGTAGAGCTATTGGCTTCTACGCTAGTCTCCACTACGGCTGCAGTGACACTTTGGGCAGAGCTCTTTGCGCCCATTCCGAGTAGGTTTTTGACACTATTAAGTGTATCTTCAAACATTCCGCTTCCATTGCTCTCTTGGCTCTTTTCGAAAGTATCAACTTTATGACCTGCAAAGTAGTACCATGTGGCATAGGCTAAAACAGCAAGCGTAACTAGTGTTATGAAGCCAGAGACAAATTTACTTTCGCTCTTAACATTGGCAACCCCCACTACATCGATAGGATTTTTGCTCTCTTTAGTCGTATGCTCTTTGTAAAAGTTCTCTGCTTCGGCACGTAGCTCATCCAGGTTTATATTATACTCTCGCTCCAATATCTTTAAAAAGCCAACTACCTGTGTCTTTTGCAGTTTCTCCCACTCTCTCTCTTGGAGCTTCTCTAAACTATTGATAGAGATATTTGTTTTATCACTTAAAGTCTGAAGTGAATACTCTTTAATTAAATCATTTAATGGCATAACTCATCCTATGTATAAAAATTGCCGCTGCTGCACTTACATTGAGAGAGTCAAAGTCTCTTTTCATCTCTATTTTATAAACCTCATCCAACTTCTCTTTTGCCCGTTTCGAGATTCCTTTACCTTCGCTACCAAGTAGAAGTACTCGCTTTTGCGCAAATGTCGCATCTTGCAAGGGCGCTCCTTCTAGGTCTGCTCCATAAAGCTCAAAACCAACTTGTGAGAGCTCATTTAGCAGGTCCAAAATATTAGGAACTACTAAAAGTGGCAAATCAAGAGCCGCACCAGAGCTTGTTCTTGTAATTGCCGGGATATTTAGCTGTGATACCCCACTTGCAATAATTGCATCTGCTCCAAGGGCGTAGGCACTGCGAACAATGGCGCCAATATTTCCGACATCTGTTAAGCCGTCGAGCACAATAATGAACTCCTCTTTTTTCAGAGTCTCAAGTGACGGCTCTTTAGGCTCTTGCATCTCTACAAGAATACCCTGATGGTTTCCACTGTGGCTCAGCTTCTGCGCCCACTTATTCTCTATCGTCTTTATTTTGGAACCAAACTCTTTAAGCAGAGGTTTGGGTAATAAAGAGAGCTTGTTAAGATAGATTGTTTCAATTTTTTCACCATGCTTTTGCAGTGCATAGAGGCAGGTTTGTTTTCCGTAAATTATCATAAAAAATTTTACCTTGTTTTTGCTAAATATTTGACAATAATCGAAGCTGCAAAGTGTGAAATCAGAAACGAATTGCTATATCTTATAAGCAGGAGCCTAAATAACTCTTTACCTCATTGGTATGAGTTGTAAAATAGATACTGGGGTGGAGATAGCGCCTTTGTGCAACTCTTCCAAAAAGATATCTACCCCTTTGGGCTCATTCTTGTTGCCATGAACCAAAATTATAGAGTTTTTTTGCACTTTGCTCCCCTTTGCAAGCCAAGTGTTAGTACCAATTGTAATTAAACCTAAACGAGTAACTCTCTCTATAACATTTTTGTCCGAAATTAAACCAGGAAAGCGAAAAAACACCGAGGGCAGGGCACCACGTTTAAGAAGCTCTATCTCTAAATCGAGAACATCTTTCTCTAAATGCTCCTCTGGGCTGAGTACAAAGTTTTTATTGAGTGGAACTTTTGGATGGTAGATATGCAAAGCGGTATGGTTGCCCCATGTGATATTTAGCTTTCCCTCTCTATCCCATTTTTGTAATTTCTCAAAAGCACTTATGTGTTTCTCTATCCATCGTTTGGTAATAAAGAGTGTTACAGGTACCGGATTTGGAAAGTTTTTAATAAGAGCCAAATAGAGCCTCTCCTCAAAGCCAGATTTCGAAGATGGGCAGAGATCGGTAGTAATTGTAACCCCGTTTGCGTTAGAGACAATACCGTCATTTTGCAGATGATGGCGTTTAGAGAGTATATATTTTAGCAGTTTTCTGTATCGGCTATCTAAAATCTCTTGTGAACAGTTGTTAGCTACTGCATCCTTTGCGGGCACTACCCCTGTTTTCAGAGTGTTTGCATCGACAACCAAGAGTGAATTGCGAGAGTCAAACTGGAAACTCCTAATTGCAAAATACTCTTTTTGCCCAAACTGAACACAGCTGTTTATTGCCTTATAGTTCGAAATAGTATGTGCCTGCAGAGAGAGTGTTGTTAGAAATAGAAGTAGATATCTCATTGTCTTAATACTTTTTAGGTATTATATACAAACTATTATGAAATAAGGAGAGCATTATGGATATATTTAAATTCACTAAAAATTTCACACAAAGATTTAGCGCTCTCCTTCTCTCTTTTTTTCTGCTTAGCCTCTAAGCATACTACAAATTTTATATAGATTCCTTGATTGGATGACCTGCTCAAAAGCTCTGTTTATGCACTTTTGCATTTTATATTAGAGTTATTATTCTAATAAACAACCTGAACTTAGGTTAATAAAAATAGGAAACATTTATGATAAAAGAGACAAATAGTTGGAATCCAAAAAAATATAATAAACATACTGCATTTGTATCGCAGTTGGCAATGCCAGCGGTAGATTTATTAGAACCTAAAAATGGTGAGCAGATATTAGATCTTGGATGTGGAGAGGGCGCATTAGCTTTAGAGATAGAGAAAAGAGGTGCAAAAGTTATTGGTGTTGATTTGAGCGAAGAGATGGTAAAAGCCACTGGTGCTAATGGAATAGAAGCATATGTTGGGACGGCAACAGATTTACCCTATAGTGATGAGTTTGATGCTATCTTTTCTAATGCGATGTTACACTGGGTAAAAGAGTCAAGAGTGGCTGTACAAAACATAGCAAAAGCATTAAAGAGAGGAGGGCGGTTTGTAGCTGAACTGGGTGGAGAGGGAAATGCATATAAGCTAGTAAAAGCTATGCAGGAGGTTTTTGAAAACCATAAAGAGTTTGGTACCTTTAATAACCCTTGGCACTTCCCAAGCGTTCAAGAGTATAGTGATTTGCTAAACTCAGAGGGGTTGAGGGTAGAGTATATCGAACTAATTCCGCGACCAACACTAATAGATGATATTAGCAATTGGTTGGATATTTTTGCTAATGGAATAACTAAAGATTTAACACCTGGACAGTTTGAGATATTCAAGCTTGAGTGTCGAGATATTTTAAAAGAGCAGCTCTACGCCAAAGAGAGTGGCTGGAGTGTAGATTACGTGCGCTTAAGGCTTAAGGCTGTAAAGCTATAGTAAAGATATTCACTCCATCTTTATGGTCGTAGCTGAGGGTAAAGTTGTGAAGTTTTACTATTTCAGAGATAATATAGAGCCCTAAGCCGTAGCCTTTTTGGTTTTTGCTCTCTTGGGTGAAGGGTTGTGTGTAGTACTCCAACTCTTTTTGCAGTGCTTCTCCCCGGGAGCGGACTTCAACTTTTTTGCGGTAGAGTGCAACTGTAACTCTATGGTCGTTTGAGTATTTTAGTCCATTTTCAATAAGATTTTTCACTGCTACAGCCAAAAGTTCTCGGTTTGCGATAATCTCTGGCTCTTCATACTTTTTAATCGCTATAGCGTCACTTTGTAACTCTTTGCCTAACTGCTGCAGCATAGCTTCTACATCGATTGTTTCAAGAATAAGATTACTAAACTGCGTTTGGAATTTATCTATATTTGCTAACTGCTTTAGAATAGCATTCATCGCATTAAGGTTGTTTATAAGCTCCTCTTTCTCTTTGCTGTCTTTTGTTTCTATCATATTTGCCAAAAAGAGGGCTTTGGTGATTGGGGTTTTAAGCTCATGCATAATATTTCGCATAAAGAGGTGTTTGGACTCTATGAGGTAGCGAATGTTTTCAATAGCCTGGTTAAAGTTTTTGCTGATAGCCCCTATCTCATCTTGCGAGTCAATATTGCTGTTTATAGAGAAATCCCCTTTTTTAAACTGCGTAATATTACTATTAAGTACCCGAAGAGGTTTTAGTTTTTGAATAAGCAATAGGTAGAGCACGCCAAGTATAAGCAAAATTGCCAAAGCGGCTATGATAATTTTGGAGAGATCATAACGTAACGCTGGGTCATCCTGTAGTACTACATTGAGATTATAGTTTTTTATATAGATATAGACTTTGTCGTTATAGTTTAAGACCTCCATAGTTGTATTGAGCCTCTTTTTGTGTAAGAGTCTGTCAGCACTCTGGAGAATTTCTGACTTTTTCTGGTTGTTGGCAATCTCTTTTATATCGGGTTGATTGCTAAATATTTTTTTTAGTTCCTTGCTGTTTAAGTTTTGAATATTATTTAGAAGTAGCGAATATCTCTTCTCTTGGTTATTAAAAAAGTGCTCTTTATCGATTTTTACATAGATAAAAAGAAGTGTAAAAAAGAGAAGGATACTTGTAATAAAGATAATATTTAAAAAGGTAAAGAGTGATATTCGTTTCATCATTAGTTTTTACTCTAGGTTCGTTAGAAGCTTGTATCCCAAGCCCCGGACGCTCTGAATATACTCTCTCTTATCTATTGCTTTTAGTTTTTTCCTAATGTAAGAGATAATTACATCTATATTTTTAAGTGTAGAGCTATCGTCGATATTAGAGCTTGAGTATATCATATCCTCGCGAGAGACAACCCCACCATTTCTTTTAATTAAGAGTGCCAAGACATCAAACTGTGCAAGTGTCAGTTGAAGCGGCTGGTTATGAAAGAGTATTAAGTGCTCATCTTCTTTGAGTTCAAAGAGACTCTCGCAAGGTTTTTTTACACTTTTGTAGCGGGCAATAACACTTTTAATGCGTGCCTCAAGCTCTCTTGGGTCGTAGGGTTTTGGCATATAGTCATCTGCCCCATTCTCGAAGCCCTTAATCTTATCTAGTATATCATCTCTTGCACTCGATATTATTATAGGAATATCGCTTATTTGGCGAATCTTCTGGATTAAATCGAGACCATCTATATCTGGGAGGGTAAGGTCGAGAATAAGAAGTTCATACTTTTTGCTACTGCTTTTTAGTCTCTCTAAAAGCTCCGCACCGCTGGTGACATTATCGAGATAGATATCTGATTTCAGAAGAAA
>JANTGQ010000028.1 GCA_024762845.1 Nitratifractor sp.
ATTTGCTTGACGAATAAGCTTAAACCCGAATTACGCATTAGAAATCACTAAACTCTACACAAACGCTTGCACTGTAGGCACTTACGGAGAAACCATCTATGCACCTACGGGTGCACCTCAAGTTTTCCGCAAACACCTACAGCACAAGCGTTTGGCAGATTTCAAGCAATTCTAATGCATAATTCGGGTTAAACAAACTATCGTTTTTAAGATATTTTTTATTCACTAAAATATAAGGAGTTAAATTACTAAAGGAAACGAGTGTAGAGCTGATATGCTAACCCTGCACAGTTTCTTCTAAGTCTCTAGGTGCAATACCTACTTAACGCTCTTAGTTAAATCCACACTCTTTATATTGCTCCCAAATACAGATATCTTCTTAGCAATACGAATATTTTTTACTTTGTCATAACCACATGCTGTGCCACATTTTACGACGCCTATTAAGTAGTAACTGCCACTTGGAACATTAAGAAACTCAAATTTACCACTACTATCAGAAGTGGTAAATTTAAGATAGTTAAAGAGCCTAGAGTCTACTTTGGACATCTTTGCACCACCTAGATAACTTTTGTTAAACCACTGAGATGAGTAGCTAGTCACAGGGTTTAAATAGAGTCTTGTATGTTTTCCATATATTTTGTTTCCGCTAGGTCCACTAAGGTAGATACTGCCAGTTACTCTTCCGCTACCGGTTCGGGCTATACTTGAATACTCTGAGGTTGGAAAAGCCATACGCTGCACAATGCCACCCTGTGTTTGTACTGTTGGTCTCTTCTCCATTGTTGGGGTGAAACCTTGGCTAGGCTGCTCCTGTTGAGCGTTTTGTTCCTGAATTTGCTCTGGTGTTGTTGGAGCTGTCTGCTCTTGTGGATAGTATGGTGTTGGTAAAACCACCTGTCTGTAGATATTACATCCACTCATTACTAAAGCAGCCAAAGCGATAGTGGAAATTTTGAAAACTTTATTCATTTGTATTAGCTCCTGAAGATATAAAAATTAAACTTTGATTACGCACTTGACGCATCTCTTACGACTCTTTTGCAAAATCTGGAGTGAAATCCTACATAATTATATTAGATATTTATTTAAGAACAGCTCTAATTGTAAGAAAATTAATATTTTTTTATATAAAGTCAGATCTAAAAGCTGAGTTATACTTATTTTCCTAAACAGAAGTCACTAAACATTTTATCTAAAACCTCTTCGTAACGATATGGTCTTGTAACTTCACCAAGTGCCTCTACAGCACTATTGATATGATAACTAAAGAACTCTAATGCATTCTGCTCTAGCGGCTCTTTTGCCATCGCTACCTCTCTAAGAGCTTTGGAGACTGACTCAACCTGGCGTGTAGATACCAGCATTAACTCATCAGCAGCGGTAAAAGAGTTAAGTCTACTCTCGATAGCTTCTAGTAGTGGAGTTACACTGTTTTTTGCACTCAACTCGATTGTGTTAAACTCTTTAAAGTGTTCTTTATCAATAACTGATGCTTCATCTATTTTATTAAGCACTACAATAACCTTCGATGACTCAAGAGAGCGTAGGTATTGCAAAACTTTCTTATCTTCATTATTAAAAGCTTTTGATGCATCAAAAACAGCTATAAGGATATCTGACTCCTCTAACCACTTAATAGAACGCTCTACACCTAACTTTTCTATAGTATCGCTGGCATCTCTAATTCCGGCAGTATCTGCCACTCTCACCAAATGGGTACCAATTCTTATCTGCTCTTCTATAGTATCTCTCGTTGTACCGGCAATATCGCTGACAATTGCTCTGTCGAAGTTGAGCATCTTATTTAGTATAGAGCTCTTTCCTACATTTGGTTTCCCTACAATTCCCAACCAAAAACCTTCAATCAGACCTTTTCGCTGTTTACTAGATAACACTATCTGCTCGAGCTCTTGCTCTACACTCTCTAAACTCTTTTGAAGCTCTGAGAGTAGATCTTGTGGTATATCCTCTTCTGCATAGTCTATCATCACTTCGGAGTGTGCCAACAGCGTTATTAATCGTTTCCTCATTGCATTAATAAAACGACCAAGTTCACCTTTTAGCTGACGGGCTAGGATTTTTGCACCATCGACGCTCTTAACCTCTATCATTTTTGCTATCGCTTCTGCTTCGCTAAGATCAATTTTTCCGTTTAAAAAGGCTCGTTGCGTAAACTCACCAGGTTTTGCAAGCACACTACCATGAAAGAGAAGAGTATCTAAAATCTCTTGAGCTATTACTGCACCGCCATGACACTGAATCTCAACTATATCTTCACCTGTAAAACTAGCTGGTGCCTGAAAATAGAGAACAATTGCTCTATCTATAAAATCGTTACTACTGTTATATATCGATGTTAATTTAGCTACTCTATTTTCAAGGGTAACTTTTGGAGCAATTGCAGTAGCCAACTCTTTTGCACGACTGCCACTTAGTCGAATGATTGCAATAGAACCAACACCACTGGCTGTGGCTATGGCAGCAATTGTAGTTTGTGACATTATTTTTTATTAAACTCATTTATCACTATATAACGCTCTCCACTTTTAGAACGCTTTACAGCAACATATTTGCTAGGGAAGGTATCGCGAAGATACTCTAAAGCAATTTGAACCAAAATGCCATTTAACTCACGCGTTCTCCCCCACCCATCTCTCTTTACATGCTCTACAACTGGTTGTAGTTGATTTTTAATCATATCCTGTTGTGAAGCCAAAAATTGAGCAATCTCAAGTTTTAAGTAGAGACCGTAACTTGTATTTATCCAGTTAAAGAGTATATACGAGAGGGCGTTGTATCGATACCCCTCTTTTCCGATTAATAGAGCTGCATCTTCGCCATCTATAAAGAGGTATACAGTATTATCTTCAATATCTACCTCTACCGTATCAATATCAAAGCAGCTGTGGCTTAGTAGTGATTTAATCTTAGCCTCGAGTCTCTGTGCATCTATAGATGCAGGTTTATTGGAGAGTTTGGATTCGTTAAAAAACTCATCTACAATTTCACTACTGTTTTGAAGCTCCTCTTTTGCCAATGGCTCCTCTTGTTCAACTATTGCTTGGCTACTTATCTCTTGCACATTTTTTACAGGGTCTTCACTTTTTTGTGCAAGGCTTTTGCATGTTGCTACAATAATCGCACTCTTTTTAAAAAAGCCTAAAAAACCTTTTTTAGGGTACTGAATAATATCGTAACTTAGTTCTGAAATAGAACACTCTAATTGTGCAGCAGCGTTACTGCATGCTTCCTCTAATGTTTCTGCTTGAAATCTCTTCATAACGCAACCTAACTCTGTGCCGCTTTTGCTTTTAACTTATAACGCTCATATGCACCGTTAATATAGTACTGTTGCGCAATTGTCAAAATATTATTCACAAGCCAGTAAAGAACCAAACCTGATGGGAATGTTAAGAAGAAGAATGTCATTATTACCGGTAACCACTGAAAAATCTTCTTCTGCATAGGATCGGTCATTGTATTTGGTGTAATCTTTTGTTGTATATACATTGTAACACCCATTAAAACAGGCAAGACAAAATATGGGTCTTGTCTTGAAAGATCACTAATCCATAAAATCCAAGGAGCACCCTGTAGTTCATCTGCATTTAAAAGTACACGATAGAGGGCAAAGAATATAGGAATCTGCAAAAGCATTGGCAGACAACCGCCCATAGGGTTTGCCCCATGCTTTTTATAGAGCGCCATCATCTGCTGGTTCATTTTTGCAGGATCTTTGCCATACTTATCTTTTAACTCTTTCATTTTTGGTGCTAAATCTTTAAGTTTTTGCATAGACATCAGCCCCTTATAAGAGAGTGGGAAGAGTACAATTTTTACTAAAAGTGTAAAGAGAACAATTGCCCATCCCCAGTTTCCAACAAAGTCATGAATAACAAGCATTACTTTAAAGAATGGTCGAGAGAGGAAAGTAAACCAACCAAACTCAATTACTTTGGTTAATTTTGGATCAATATTTTCAAAAACTTTCCACTCTTTTGCGCCAAGATACCCAAGGAGAGATAGACTCCCTTTTACAGGTACAAATGCAATTGGCTCATCCTCATACCCTTTTATACCCGATTTACTCATAACAGTATTAAAAACGCCATCTTTTTTAAAGAAGAAAGACGTATAGTATCTATCCTCTGCCGCTGCAATGACACTGTTGTTAAATATCTTATTCTCTTTTACATCACCATCTTCAAGTGTAGTGCTCACATCTTTGTTGTCAACAATAATATAACCTCTAACGACCATATACATACTGCTATCAACTGTAGGTCTAAAACCTGGAGTTATAAAATACTCTTTATCACTATCAACTAGAGTGTTTAAATCGTAATGACCATCGGGATAAAACATCAGTTTCTTTGTTACGGTTATGGTGTCTAGCTTTTGAGTTAGTGTTAGTTCTACTGTAGATTTGCTTGCGTCTAATTCAGCTTTGCTTGCAGTGTAATCAGTCTGAAATGCCAAAGTGTTGAGTTTACTATCTTTAAATCTAATCTCCAAAGGTTTTATTGCATCTTTATTAATTAAATCGATAGCTTTGCCATTGTCATCTCTATACTTTTTCTCTTTTAAAATTACGCTGTCTACTCTACCTAAGTTGTCTATCTTTAAAGTATATTTTTCGCTCTTTACTGTGGCAATAATCTTACTGTTGCTTTTTGCAGGAGCATGGGGTGCAGTAGCACTATCTGGAGTTTTAGTTGTTGCAGGTGTCGCAGATGCATTAGGGGCAGTTGGTGCTACTGCAGTTGTCTGAGTGTTTGTTGCTTTTGAAAGTTCTGTTTTATTAGCCTCTTTAGTCTGCCCTTGCGCTTGTGGCATTAAATATCCATACAATGATAAAACTAAAAAAGACAAAACTAATGCTATAAGTAGCCTCTTATTCATATCCGTTTTTTCCAAAATAAAACCTTTATATCTATTTTTTTAAAGTTTAGAATTATAACCTAAGTAGGCTAAATATGTTACTTATTAATAAATCAATTTTAAAATATAACGCTAACAATACACTATAAGATAATTTTTATATTAGAGAAGTACAGATAAATTTAATCCGAGTCTATATGAATCTGAATCAAACATACAGTTTAAGTCGTTTGAATATGGAGTTTAATCTTTTAGAGAGAACTTTATAGTCACTCTCAAGAATTGCTTGTTTGGCAACAAATATATATTGCCCTTTTTGCAGTCTGTCAGCACGCTCAATAAAGTGTGCTCTTAAAACTCTTTTGGCTCTGTTTCGAGCTACGGCTTTTCCAACCTTTTTGCTTGCTACAAAAGCGCTTTTTTTAAGCTGTGACTCTTTATAGAAGAGCACAAACCACTCTGTATGCCAACAGTGCGTGGGTTTTGAGTATATTCTGGAAAACTCTTTATTAGAGTTTATTCTCTCAAAGCCTTTTAAGCTGCTAATCTTTTTCTGCCTTTAGCACGTCTTGCATTAATTACTTTTCTACCGTTTTTTGTCTTCATTCTCACTCTAAATCCGTGTGTTCTTTTTCTCGGAGTATTGTGTGGTTGATACGTTCTTTTCATGTTACTCTTTCCTTGCTATTTTTTTTGTGCACTAAAAAATGTTTGAAATATTACCCACTTAAGAGTTAATTCTACCTTATGGCACTTCACAATATTTTAAATACTATATTCTACTTAGGTGCTAAATACAATCGAAACTATTTTTCACCATTCCAAGCGATAGCTGGTTTCCCATCTTCATCAAAATCAACAGCTGGCATACCCATTATGTTAAATCCTGCATCTACATAGTGTACTTCACCTGTTACCGCGCTGCTTAAGTCGCTTAAAAGGTACATACCACTATTGCCAACCTCTTCAATTGTCACGTTTTTACGTAGTGGCGAGTGTGCCGCATTCCACTTAAGCATAAATCCAAAATCACCAATACCTGCTGCTGCCAAAGTTTTTATAGGTCCAGCACTAATTGCGTTTACGCGAATACCATCTCTACCTAAATCTTCTGCCAAATATTTTGTTGTCATCTCCAGTGCTGCTTTAGCGACACCCATAAGGTTGTAGTTTGGTATATACTTTACTCCACCATAGTAACTAAGTGTCAAAACAGATGCACTCTCAGATAAAATAGGTTTTAGTTTCTGCACAACCTCTATAAGTGAGTAGACAGAAATATCCATAGCTACACTGAATGCATCTTTACTAATATCGCTAAAGCGTCCACTTAATCCCTCTTTAGGGGCAAATGCTATAGAGTGAACAATAAAGTCTATCTTGCCGAAATCTTTCTCTAAACTTTTTTTCAACTCTTCTATCTCTTCAGGTTTTGTAACATCACACGGATAGAGCCTCCCCTCGCAAGATAGATCATCTGCAATTGGTTCAAGCTTTTTTTGAAAACGCTCGTTCAAGTATGTTATAGCCATTTGGGCACCCTGCTCCTCACAAGCTTTTGCTATTCCATACGCTATCGATTTTTTGTTCGCAATACCTAAAACTACACCCTTTTTGCCCTTCATTACCATTGAAACAACCTCGTTTTTATGACATTTTATCATAAATTTGCTATTATTAGTCCAAAACTGAGTTCAATAGAATATCACAACCTCAAAAATCTTTTCACTTTTTAGGCTTTTGTGGTTGTGTTATTCCGTCAAAACCAGGTTTAAAAGGAACAATATGAACTCTATTTTAATTCTCTCCACAGGTGGTACTTTTAATAAAGTATATAACCGTAAAACCGGCAGACTCGATATTGACCCATCTTTTAAAGCTTTTCAAACAATACAAGAGTCCTGGCTTAGTAACTTTAACTTCGATTCAATTATACATAAAGACTCATTGGAGTTTACCGATAAAGATAGAGAAACTCTCAAATCATATCTTCAAGCAACTTCTTTTAAAAAAATTGCTGTGGTACATGGTACTGATACCATTGATAAGAGTGCAAAATTTATTGCAGATGCTAATCTAGAGAAACAAATTGTCTTTACCGGAGCGATGGTTCCATTTTCTATTAACCCACTTGAGGCAACTGCCAATTTGGCATCTGCTATTGGATTTCTCTATGGTAGCAGCAGTAATAGTGTCTCAATTGCTATAAATGGCAGAGTAAACAGTTTCGATAAGGTAGTAAAAAATAGAGAAGCTGGATATTTTGAGCTTTACTCAAATTAAGAGTGCCATAGTTAAACTCATGCTAATAGAGCTCTTTTAGCAAATACGGTACTGGCTGTTTCCCAAAATATCCCTTCTGGTACATCCATCTGTAGATTTTGGCAGCAATTGGTCCAGCAGTACTCCCACCATGTCCTCCATGCTCTACCAAAATGGAGACTACATATTTTGGATTTTTAAAGGGTGCATATGTTGTTAACCACGCGTGTGAACGTCTAAAGTACTCCAAATCTTGCTCTTTTGCTCGTTTTTTTACATCTTGGCCAATTGAAGTAACTTGCGCAGTTCCTGTTTTACCCGCTACCTTAATTGGTAAATTACTCATTGCGTGAAATGCAGTTCCGTGTCGTACATTACATACATCATACATACCATTGCGAACTGTATCAATAATTTTTGGATTAAACTCTATCTTTTTGACCCTATTCTCATATGGCTTAGCATCTATCAAAGTTGCAAAATGGGGTGTCACCAGATAGCCAGTTGCCAAAAGTGCAGTATAGCGTGCCAACTGCATAAGAGTAATACTGGTATACCCCTGCCCAATCGCAGCAATTACAGTTTCGCCTTTGTACCAAGGCTGATGGTATCGTTTTCTCTTCCATTCTTTTGATGGTATTACACCTTTATACTCTCGTGGTAAATCTACTCCTGTTCTTACACCTAAACCTAACTCATTAAGGTTTTTAGAGAGTTTGTCTATTCCTACCCTTAAAGCTTTTTTATAGTAAAAGACATCGCAACTCTCTCGAATTGATTTTCTCAAATCTACATCGCCATGACCCCAATGAGCCCAACAACGAAACTTATGTTTACTTTTTCCGATTGTCATATAACCTTTACAAAACTCATGCTCAAGCGCCAAATTGGCACCCTCTTTTGCCACAGCCAAAGCCACACCCATCTTAATTGTAGAGCCAGGAGGATAGAGTGCGTGTACTAATTTATTGGTAAAAGGGTGTTCTAGATTGTTTCTTATTTTTTTCCAATCAGCTGAACTAATACCATCTACAAAAAGGTTAGGATCGAAGCTTGGTGTACTTACAGCAGCTAAAAGTTCACCTGTAGTTTTCATGACAATTACCACTGCTGAGTGGTTTTCATCTTCAACTGTATTGTAGATAAATTTTTGTAAATCGACATCTACACTAAGCACTAAATTTTTATTACCTGCAGGTGCTTTATACCGTAACTGTTTTAACTCCTTGTTATACGCATTAACCTTAGCAATACGGTAGCCAAGCTCACCTTGAAGAGTCTTATTATAGTACCTCTCTAGTCCACTTTTCCCTATTTTACCAACTACTTTTACTATCTCATCTTTTTTTGCATCTTTTTTATTTGCCTTGCCAATATACCCTACTATATGAGCCAAATACTTTCCGTACGGATAGTATCTCTTTGTTGCCGCTTCTACTTTAATATCCTTATTCATACTAAGCTGCGGGTAGACTTTAAGCATATCGCCATACTCAATAAAGTCGATAACCTGTATAAACTTATGGTTATATGGAGAGCTCTTCTTCTTATACACCCTTGTCAATATAGTTGTGTTAATGTCTCTAAAAGAGTCTTTAAGTAGGTCGATAGTTCTATTAAACTCAGAGCTGTCTATTTTTAAATGAGGTTTTAAGCCCAAAGAGAATCCAATCAGATTA
Source organism: Nitratifractor sp. (assembly GCA_024762845.1). Taxonomy (GTDB): domain Bacteria; phylum Campylobacterota; class Campylobacteria; order Campylobacterales; family Sulfurovaceae; genus JAADEQ01. The sequence goes on from JANTGQ010000028.1 coordinate 8,826, forward strand.
GTGGCTAAAAGGTTTCCGTTGCTATCGAGAATCTCACCGCGAGTTGGTTTTATTTTGCTCTTTTGCTCAACATTCTCTTTTGCCAAACGCTCATAATAGAAGTTAGATTTAATACTTACTTCATAAAGCCGATTTACTAGCAATGCCCAAACTACAACCATAAGAAGAACAATTATCTTATAATTCATAGCAACACCGCCGCAATAATATCATAAACAACAGAGACCAAAATCAAGCCGTCATAGTTAATACTATGCTGCTGCGTAATAGTGTCATATACACCCAAAATCAAAAGATATATCATGTTTATCGCAGCTACAGTAACTATATAAACACATACTCTGCACAACTTTATAAATAGTAGCTTTTTACTAAAAAAGAGATAGAAAATCATTGTAGATATTAGCAGTAAAAAGAGCGGAAGAGAGAGATTAATCTCCAGGTTAATCATATACGCAGCAGAGAAAAGAGTGTATAAAAACTTCTCTTTCTCAAGACCAATAATAAACATTAACCCTGCAAAACCAATAAATAGCGGTAAAACTACATAAATAGAAATTAGCATTGGATAGAGCATAATAACTGCCAACCAAAACAGCACAATAGATGTCTTAATCGAGTGGTCAACCATACATTATACTTTATAGATTAAAGATATCTCATTACAGACAGGAAAATGTATGCACTTAATACAGTCAGCCCATATCTTATGGTCAGGTATCTTCTCTTTATCAATCTCCTTAAAATCCAGCTTTTTAAAAAAATCTGCAATATAGGTTAAGACTAAAATCTCTTTAATTCCTAAGAGTTTTGCCTCCTCTTTGCAAAACTCAACAAGAGCTTTTCCAGCTCCTTCCCCTCTGGCATCTGTACCAACTATCAGGCTTCTAATCTCTGCAAGATTTGGAGAGTGTATATGCAATGCAGTATAACCAATTAGCTTCTCTTCTTTGAAAACCAAAGTATAACTTCGAATATTTGTGGCTACTTCATCATCACTTCTAAAAAGTATAACTCCCTTTTTTACCTCATCAACAACCAATGCTTGCATCATAGGGATATCTTGCAGTGTTGCTTTTCTAAGCTCTATCAAACTCTACTCCAAAGATATAGTCCAATATACTCTCATGAACCTTTGCTTGACCACTCTTCTTTAAGTTAGAGATTACAATAGAGTCAGGATACTCTCGTTTAAGTTTGCTTCTCTCTTTTTGGTTCAACTTATCCCATTTTGTAAAGACAGTTATGAGTTTTTGGTCACTATTGATACTCTTTTTTAAAAACTCTTCTACCCTATTATCAATCTCAGTTTTAGGATGTCGCGCATCCCGTAAGTGGATAAAAAGTCGAATAGCCACTCGCTCTTTAATGTACTCCAATAGATTTTTCTGCCACAACTCTTTGGTACTTTTTGAAACCTTTGCATAGCCAAACCCCGGCAGATCAACAAAATAGAGTGGATACCTTTGTTCATTATAAAGATACTCAATATCAAAAAAGTTAATTAATTGTGTTTTTCCAGGAGTCGCTGAACTCTTTGCCAAACTTTTTCTTTGAGTCAAAAGATTAATTGTAGAACTCTTTCCAACATTTGACCTTCCTAAAAAGACCACTTCACTCCTACTCTCTTCAACACTATCATGAATACTCTGCGCAGATTTAACAAAATCTGCTTTTACTATACTAGGCTCTCTTTGCACTCAAAATTACTTTGTATTAGTTTTAAAAATAAATTTAACAGGCTTCTTCGTATTACTTTTTGCTTTAGAAGTCCCTTTTTTATTATCTATAACCACTTCATCACCAAAGACATCTCTATTTTTTATGTTATCATGTAATACTACATTACCCACTAAAATATAGATATCTTTTTTTGGAAGATGCGTTACTTTTTCACATGTACCACTAATATCTCTTCGTTTTTTTGAATTTTTTATATTAAAAGAGACATTACCAGTAGCAATATACTTTTTTGCTTCATTTTGAGCATCAAGAATAACAGTCAGTTTGTCACTATTAAGTACAGTTTCACCATTTTTTGCAAATACGTCACCTATAAAATCAGCTTTTCCACTACCCTCTTTATAAATAAAGTCTTTAGAAGTAACCTCTAGACCACCTTCATCTTTTAATAGAAAAAAAGTCAACATTAACATAAATAAAAATCGCATTTTCAATACTCCTTTTTGTTATTATATCAGAAAATAGTTATTCTCATTAAAAATAAGAACTAATCTATCAATTCTCACCATTTTTAATTTTGAATGTAGCATTTACATTTTTTGCTCTTGTTGCTTCTGCATCAGTATCATAAACCATTGAAGTTCCTCTCATTTTCTGGAACTCTTTTATAACTAAAAACTCTCCAGGCGTTACAATTTCCTTACTTCTAACTTTATAAAAAACTTTATTTGAGAAATACTGTTTACCATCTCTTCGTAAAGTTTTTACA